>ONQK01000047.1 GCA_900319895.1 uncultured Prevotella sp.
ATCTTGGAAGAAGACGTTAGGAAAATGAAAGAAAAGACCAGATTTTTTTTCGGAAAGACGAAGACAGAAAGTGTGTGGAAAAGCCTTCACACTAGTTTTCAACGGCTTTCCGAGAAGCATCCCTGGGTCAAAAAAATATTTTTGGGGCAAGACATCAAGCGACTGGATTGGTACATCATCAAAAAATTCATTGGAACCTACATATATTCCATCATCCTCATCATCTCCATTGCCATTGTTTTCGATGTCAACGAGAATTTGTCAAAATTCACGCAATACCACGCCCCGCTGCATGCCATAGCCTTTGAATACTATGCCAACTTCATTCCATACTACGCCAATCTCTTCTCGCCGTTGTTCGTCTTCATCGCCGTGATTTTCTTCACCTCGAAACTCGCCGGGAACTCCGAGATCATCGCCATGTTGGCCGCTGGCGTGTCGTTCAGGCGCCTCATGCGCCCCTACATGATTTCATGTGTACTCATAGCTTGCCTTTCGTTCTACTTGAGCGCATACGTCATCCCCCATGGTACCATCATCCGACAAAATTTTGAGACCAAATACAAAAACAAAAGACGAAACACCTCGGCCGAGAACGTGCAGTTACAAGTCGGGAACGGCATCATCTCTTATATCAACTATTACGACAACAACTATAAACGAGGATATGGCTTTAGGTTGAGCAAATTTGAAAACAAAAAGCTCGTCAGCGACATGATTGCCACGGAAATCCAATACGACACCATCTCCGAGTCTAAATATCACTGGAAGGTAAGCAATTACACCATCAGAGACTTGAAGGGACTCCGTGAGAAAATCACCAACGGCACGCTGATGGACACCGTGATCATGATGGAGCCGACCGACCTGGTCTATTCCAAAGGCCAGCAAGAGACCTTCACCAGCCCACAATTGGCAGAATACATCAGCAAGCAGATAGACAGAGGCTCAACCAATGTCGTACAATACCAAGTGGAATACCACAAGCGCATCGCCAGCTCCTTTGCGTCATTCATCCTGACAATCATCGGGCTGTCGCTCTCCTCACGCAAGCGAAAAGGCGGCATGGGCCTGTACTTAGGCATCGGGCTGACGCTCAGTTTCGCCTACATACTATTGCAAACCGTGTCCTCCACCTTTGCCATCAACGCCAACATGCCGCCATTCATCGCAGCATGGATGCCTAACATCATTTTCAGCCTCATTGCCTACTTTTGTTACAGGCAGGCCCCGAATTAACAAAAAACATCAATCATAATCAGCGAAAAAACAATGCTTTTTGAAGAACTTGACCTCAACGACAACATCTTGGACGCACTCTACGACATGCGATTCACCACATGTACGCCAATCCAAGAAAAATGTATTGACGAAATACTCCAACACCGCGACGTGCTAGGCGTGGCACAGACAGGAACAGGCAAGACTGCCGCCTACCTGCTGCCCATCCTAAGTATGCTTGACGACGGTGGCTTCCCCGATGACGCCGTCAACTGCATCATCATCGGCCCAACGCGCGAGCTGGCGCAACAAATCGACCAGGCCATGCAAGGATTTGGCTACTATCTGGAAAACATCAGCAGCGTAGCCGTATATGGCGGCAACGACGGCAGCCGGTTCGACCAGGAGACCAAAGGATTGAGCATGGGCGCGAATGTGGTCATCGCCACGCCAGGCCGCCTCATCAGCCACATCAAGATGGGGCACGTCGACCTCAAGCGCGTATCCTTCTTCGTGCTCGACGAAGCCGACCGCATGCTCGACATGGGATTCTCAGAAGACATCATGAGCATTGCCGGCAAATTGTCGAAAAATTGC
Organism: uncultured Prevotella sp.; assembly: GCA_900319895.1. Classification (GTDB taxonomy): domain Bacteria; phylum Bacteroidota; class Bacteroidia; order Bacteroidales; family Bacteroidaceae; genus Prevotella. The sequence continues at coordinate 1,819 of ONQK01000047.1, forward strand.
CAAGTCATCATGTTCTCAGCAACCATGCCCCAAAAAATAGAACAATTGGCACGCACTTTGCTCAATAAGCCTGCCATCATCAAACTAGCAGTCAACAAACCCGCCGAAAAAATCAATCAAATGGCATACATTTGTTTTGAGAACCAAAAACTGGGCATCATCCGGCACTTGTTTACCCAAAACCAACTCAAAAGAGTCATCATCTTCTCCAGTTCAAAACTAAAAGTCAGGGATGTCAATAAAGCACTGCGGCAGATGAACATCAACAGCGGCGAAATGCACTCAGACCTCTCACAGCCCGAGCGCGACAACATCATGCGGGAGTTCAAAAACGCACACATCGACGTGCTCGTGGCCACCGACATCGTTTCCCGAGGCATCGACATCGAGAACATCGCCACTGTCATCAATTACGACGTGCCCAACGACAACGAAGACTATGTGCACCGCATCGGCCGCACCGCCCGCGCCGACCGAGACGGGCAAGCCATAACATTCGTCAACGAAAAAGACATGCGCAAATTTGCAGAAATCGAGAAATTCCTGCAAAAAAAGATTGAGAAGATGCCACTGCCCGAGAACCTCGGGCCAGCGCCCGCCTTCCGGCCGGCAGAAGAAAAAAAAGACGGAAAAAAGAAGAGGCACCACCATCAGAAACCCAGGAAACACTCCCATAACAGACCCCCAAAACACTCAAAACCCAACAAGAAAAATGAACAATAAGATAAAAGGACATTCCGCCATCCTCATTGCCAACACCATTTTCGGACTTGGCATCCCCGTCACAAAATACCTGCTCGACTCCTGGGTCACCCCCATGACCTACATGGCCAGCCGCTGCATCGGCGCCGCCGCCATCTTCTGGCTCATCTCCTTTTTCATGCCCAAAGAGCATATCCGCAGAAAAGACCTCGTGATCATCATACTCGGCGGGCTCACGGGCGTTGTCATCTCGCAGACATTGACGGCATGGGCACTCAACTACACCAGTCCTGTCTATTATTCACTCATCGCAACGCTGACACCGATTTTCGTCATGGTGCTGGCAGCTCCGCTACTGAAAGAAAAAATCTCCGCCACAAAAATCTTTGGCATCATCCTCGGCATAACAGGTGCAATGCTCATGGTTGTCTGCAAATGGCAGTCAAGCACCGGCAGCAACGACCTGCTGGGCATTGCGCTGGCCCTGCTCAGCCTGCTCACATGGGTCGTATACCTCGTCATCACACGAAAAGTGTCAACAAAATACAGCCCGGTCACGCAAATGAAATGGGTGTTCCTGGTCTCAGCCATCGCCATACTCCCCTTCTCATGGCATGAATTCGCCGGCACTCCACTTTATGGGAACACTTTTGACACCGGTGCGATGCCAGGCATGGCTGCCATGCTGTTCATCATCGTTTTGGCAACCGTCATGGGCTATTTCCTCATCCCATTCGCCATGAAATACTTGCACGCGACAACAGTCAGCATCTACACCAACCTGCAGCCCGTCATTGCCTCACTGGTGGCAATATACGTCGGACAAGACATCCTGACATGGGACAAGCCGGCGGCAGCCCTGCTCGTCCTCATCAGTGCATACATCGTCACTAAAAAAGAGAATGACGCATAAAAAACGTTGAATCAATACACCCTTAAATTGTCGCCAACGCTCAACACATGATGCTCCGGCGACAATTTATTTTTCTTATATAAACTCTTCAACCGAATGCCGTACATTTGAGCGATATCATACATACTTTCGCCCGCAGACACGACATGGACCTTATTCTTGAACGACTTGTCCGCCCGCGTCCGCTTTTTCTTCAGATAAATGATGTCGCCCTCCGACAACACCTCCTTAACGCCACGCTCATTATAGCGGGCAAGCGCACGATAGGAAATCTCCACCTCAGCACCTATCGACTTGAACGTGTCGCCGCGGCGTGCACGAAGATAATAATTGTCATTATTCCGATAAATCGGGTGCAAAGGCTCTACAACCACCCTGGAACTCCCTGTTGAAGCATCTTTTGACACAAACTTTCCATCGCTTTTCGCCGTGTCGAACTCATACAAACGATACAACTCAATCAACTCTATCAGTTTTTGCGCATAAAGAGGATTTGTGGCATAACCACATTCCTTCAACCCCACGGCCCAGCCGCGATAGTCGGTCGGTGACAAACGGAACAAGCGTTGATAGCGCTGGCTGCCCGACAAAAATTTACTATGGTCCTCATAGCTGTCATGAACACTTTGGTAGGCCCGGAAACACTCGCCAAGCTCGTCGTCATCATGATAGATGCTCGCACCCGTCCAGCCATGACACTTGATGCCAAAATGATTGTTCCCCTTCAAGCTGAGCTCGCTGCGCCCCGCCCCACTTTCAAAAATGCCTTGCGCCAAAGTAATGCTGGCAGGAATACGATAACGCAGCATCTGCTCAATGGCAAGGTCTTTATACTGGTCAATATAAGATTGGTAAATGGCGTTCCACTTCATCTGAGCCGATGAGGAGAACGCACAAACCGAAAAAATCACTGTCAAAAAGAACACTCTCATATCCTATTTATTGCTTAATAATGAAAGAAAACACATTCAACAAAAAGCCTGAAATAAGACTTTTCATGCAACAAAAATACAGAAAAGCAACGAAAACAACAAAAAAACAACACGCAAATTGCACGAAAAAACACGGTTGTACTACTAAAAATCAATAAAAATTCAGATGAAAAAACTGAAACACCCTACTTCAAAAACAAAAATACCTCAAAATAATCCAAAAATCCACATCAACCTGTCCATCCTACAAAAGAAATCAGTCCAAGGTCTAAAAAAAACACGAAAAGTTTTGATAGTTCGGAAACTTTGTGTACCTTTGCACTGCAAAACAAACAT
>ONQK01000021.1 GCA_900319895.1 uncultured Prevotella sp.
CAGTTGGTAGAGCATCGGACTGAAAATCCGTGTGTCCTTGGTTCGATTCCGAGAGGTACCACTCCTCCTTTCAAACACCCCATGACGACATTGTCGTCATGGGGTGTTCTCTTCCCCCCCTCCCCCCCACAACTCTATTCAACATGAAAGAACATACAATTCCATGCAAAAGAGATGCAATAATATGCAAATAGCATACACAGAAGCGTATGGTCAGCGCATAACATACGGCTTGTATCTAAAATACGCCCCCTCGCCTTGCCATAGCTTTGTCATGAAAACATTCCTGTGATAGCTGGCGCGGCACATGCCCCAAACACAAAAAACGGATGGAAAATACTGAAAAGCACGGATGGAAAAATATTCCTGTCTCATAAAACACACCTTTGATTCATAAAAATTGCAAGCCAACTAGGCTAACGCGCTCATTTTACCAAAATTGGCAATAATTTTTCCCTTCATGCAAAATAAATTCACTTATTCTTCACTAGCTTCATCGAAATTTTCGTATCTTTGCATGTCTATTATTCGAAAATAACATTAATTCAAAACATAAAAAACATTAAACAAAATGACACAAGCTACTTTACAAAAGACCCTTCGCGATTCCGCCGGAATGCGTTGGACAGCCCTTTTACTCTTAGCCTTGGCGATGTTCTGTTCATACATCTTCATGGACATCCTCTCGCCCATCAAAGACCTCATGCAGGAAACACGCGGATGGGATTCTACGGCTTTCGGAACGATGCAAGGCGCTGAGGTGTTCCTCAATGTCTTCGTCTTCTTCCTGATTTTCGCTGGCATCATCCTCGACAAAATGGGCGTGCGCTTCACCGCCTTGCTCTCAGGCGCGGTGATGCTCGTCGGTGCAGTAATCAAATGGTATGCCGTGGCGGAATCGTTTGCAGGGAGCGCCCTTGAAACGTGGTTCACGAACAACCTGAACTACATCCCCATTTTCGACGAGCTCGGTGTTTCGCCCTTCTATAAAGGAATGCCTGCATCGGCCAAGTTCGCCGCCCTCGGCTTCATGATTTTCGGCTGCGGCTGCGAAATGGCGGGTATCACCGTAAGTCGCGGTATCGTGAAATGGCATTGGCAATGGGTTCTGAAATGGCTTTGGCACGTCTTGGAGTGGCCACTTGTATGATTTTCTCGCCCTTCTTCGCCAAGCTCGGCGGCCATGTCAGCGTGACGCGCTCGGTGGCCTTCGGCGTAGTGTTGCTATGCATCGCATTGATCATGTTTGTCGCCTACTTCTTCATGGACAAGAAACTTGACGCACAGACGGGCGAAGCCGAGGAGAAGGACGACCCGTTCAAGATTTCCGACATCGGAAAAATCCTTTCCGACAGCGGTTTCTGGCTCGTTGCACTGCTTTGCGTGCTCTATTATTCGGCCATTTTCCCGTTCCAGAAATACGCCGTGAACATGCTCCAGTGCAACCTTACGCTGACCGAACCGGCCGCAGATTCGTTCTGGGCCAGCAATACGGTAACTATCGTCCAATATGTAATTATGTTGGCTGTAGCTGCTACTGGTTTTGCGAGTAATTTCCAGAAAAAGATAATCAACCAATACCTACTGTTGGGCCTTTCTATCGTCGCACTGATTGTCTATTGCTACATGGGCTACATGCGCCAGTCCGAAGAGTCTATCTTCGCAGTGTTCCCCTTGTTGGCCGTGCTGATCACCCCGATTCTGGGCAGCTATGTCGACCACAAAGGCAAAGCGGCGTCAATGCTCGTGCTGGGCTCAATGCTACTCATCGCCTGCCACCTGACTTTCGCTTTCGTGTTGCCGATGTTCAAGGGCAACACCATGGGAGGCGTGATGGTGTCGTATCTCACCATCCTCGTGCTGGGCTCTTCATTCTCGCTGGTTCCCGCTTCGTTGTGGCCCAGCGTGCCGAAATTGGTCGATGCTAAGGTCATCGGTTCGGCATACGCGCTGATTTTCTGGATTCAGAACATCGGTCTGTGGCTCTTCCCCATGCTCTATGGCAAGATCCTTGACATGACCAACCCTGCCGGCACTGCTGCGACAGAGCTGGATCACACCGTTCCCTTGGTCATGTTCGCCGGCCTCGGGGTTGTCGCCCTATTGTTAGGCCTTGTTTTGAAGGCAATAGACAAGAAAAGGAACTTGGGGCTTGAAGAACCAAACATTAAATAATAGACCCCATTCGACACACAATTCAGGTGCGGCTCCTCTCTTTTTGAGGTGCCGCACTTTTTGCGCAATTTCTTCCCTAAAAAAACTTTTTTCATGGCCTAAAAATTAAAAGAGGACAAAAAATCAGTTTATTTTTGTATCTTTGCACGACTAATTCCACCCAATAAAAACTCATGAAAACCTATCCATGTGCTAAAATAAATTTAGGATTGAATGTTGTAGAGCGCCGCGCTGACGGCTACCACAATATAGAAACGGTTTTTTACCCCATTCCCGTTTTCGACCAATTGGAAATAAAGGAACAAACGGAAGGAAATGACTCCAACGACAGCTGTTTGTTCCATTTGAGCGGAAATTCACTGGATTGTGACAAGGAAAAAAACATTGTTGTCAAGGCATACCGTATCTTGGAAAAGGAATATAGATTACCACCGGTGACAATTGGCCTAACCAAGGAAATCCCATCTGAGGCTGGGCTTGGAGGCGGTTCAAGCGATGGCAGCTATACGCTAAAGATGCTAAACAACATGTTTCAACTAGGTCTCAGCGACGAACAACTGGAAGAATATGCGATGAAACTAGGTGCCGACTGCCCTTTTTTCATCAAAAGCAAAGCGTCATTTGCTACAGGCATTGGAGAGAAATTGCAAGAAATTGAATCAATGGAGCATTTGTTGAAAGACCATTGGCTCGTTTTGCTCAAGCCTGAGATTAGTATTTCGACGAAAGAGGCGTATGCTAATATCCTACCGCAAAAAAACACGAGGAATTGCCTGGAAATCGTCAAAAGACCGATTGAGGAATGGAGAGATGCGCTGACAAATGATTTTGAACGCCCCGTTTTTGATAAACATCCAATACTGGCCTACATCAAACAACTGCTTTATAATAACGGAGCCGTATATGCCCAAATGTCGGGCAGTGGCAGTGCCATATTCGGAATTTTTAAAGAAAAACCAAAAACAAGATGGATTGACGAACTCAAAATATACAATAACGTAATAAAACTATAAGTCGCTGTAAATTAATTGATTTCACGACTTCACTAAAGTGTTTATAAATAAAATTCACGGGTCAATTTCCGATACCATTCCGAACGTTCACAGCCCAGTTCGCTCAAACATTGTTCTGTTGAACACACTGGGCCGAAATGATGGCTGAATCGCATCAGAACCCTTTTGGGCGCTTTTTTCAAAACAGTTTTTATCTTACACATTTCAGCCAAATAAAGCCCATGCATTGACGCTTCGCTTTCAAATTCACGGCATGCGTCGTAAGGCAGGATAACGGAAAAAGCGCCTTGGTTCGCCAACAGCATCTTTACTCCGCGAAGCAGGGTTGGAAAAGTGAGTGCAACTGCGTGCCGGGCATTCAAGCGTTCTTCGTCAGGGCATTTTAAGGCATCAACAAAATAGGGCGGATTGCAGACCACTGCGTCAAAAAGCGCCATGCTCTTCACATCAAATGAACTCAAAAAATGCTGAAAAGACCGATGCAAGACCCTCACACGTCCTGAAAAAGGGGAATTGAGCACATTCTCTGCTGCCTGTCGGCTCGCCTTTTCGTCCAGTTCAATAGCAGTAATCGATGAATCGGGGAAACGCTGCGCCATCATCAATGCAATCAGGCCAGTGCCCGTCCCGATGTCCAAAATTCGCTCGCCCCCATGCGCCCACGCGCCCAACAAGACGCCGTCCGTACCGACTTTCATCGCACACTGGCTTTGGTCTACGGAAAATTGTTTAAAATGAAAAACGGAATTCGACATCAACGAAAACGATTGCTTCAAACATTATTCTCTAAACGTTCCTGCCTTCTCCAGCAAATCTTTGACGACTTCACCTGCTATCAACAAACCAGCCGAAGGCGGTACAAAGGCATTGCTGGCAGGTACCGACCTGCGGCTACTACCTGCAGGCAAATAATCCGTCAAACTACCTGTAATTAAAGGCTTCAACGGTTCTTCTTCGCTATACACCACCTTGAAATGGCGGATTCCCTGTGCCCGGAGTTTTTTCCTAAGAACTTTTGCCAAAGGGTCGATCTTCGTCTTGCTGATATCGGCCACCCGAAATGCCGCCGCATCCATCTTATTGGCGGCGCCCATACTGGAGATAAACGGAATCTTCAAAACATGGCACCGCTTTGCCAATTCCATCTTTGCCACTACCGTATCGATACAATCAACAACATAGTCATAGTCGGCCAGGGCAAACTCATCGGCATTGTCGGGCAAATAAAACATCTTGAAAGTACGCACGACACAATCCGGATTGATGTCACGAATCCGCTGCTCTGCCACATCCACCTTATATTGACCAATCGTGCTCATCAAAGCATAAATCTGGCGATTAATGTTAGTCACACAGACCTTATCATTGTCGATGAGGGCGATTTCCCCTACTCCCGATCGCGCCAGCGCCTCAATTGCATAACCGCCGACACCGCCAGCCCCAAAGACGGCGACGCGGCTGTTGCGCAGTGTCTCCAGAGCGCTGTCGCCCAATAACAGCTGGGTGCGTGTGAACTGATGCTCCATTTTCTACTATTCAGTCAAAATTTTTAATTTAGTCAAAAAAATAAAGCCTATCTCTCTCGTTTTTTCTTCAATTGCCGCATTTTAAGCTTAGGAATCTTCAGCTTGTCGCCCGCCTTAACCTCTTTCACGCCATTGATGGCCTCCACATAACATTCCATATCAGGCCCCAAATGGGCTTTTGAAATAGACTTCAAGGTCTGTCCTTTAACAACAGTGACCTCATCGGCAACACCGACAATCCGATAGGCACCAAGGCGGACACGCGCATCCTTGGTGTTAATTTCGGCATATTGGTCTTCAATCGTTTTTTGCTCAGTAGACTCAGTTGTCTTTTGCTCAACGACTTCCGACTTGACTTCTTGTTGAGGTTGTGCTTCTGGCTTTATAGCCTTTGCCTTCAAACCCTCTTTCTTTTCTTCTTTATTTTTTTCAAAAACTTTATCTCGCTTATTAACAGTTATTTGTAAAGTTTCATTAAACTTGAAGTTTCCTCTTGTAAAATATCCAAGTCCAAAACCAATGGCGAGTAACAGCAAACTCCATAAAAGATGCTTACACCAAGAAAAATGTCGTTTTTCACAGGTTTCCTCCTCCTGGTCCATTTCTTGACCATCGCTTTCTGGCAATTTTTCTTCAATAGAACTTTTTTCAATCATCACGTTTTCCACATCTCGCGACACATTTGCCACTCCCGCCAGTTCATCCTTAACTCCATCCTTATCAATATTTCTTTCATCAACAGCCTCCTTCAACTCATTCCCTTTTACTTCCGAGAAGCGAACTTTCGCTTTGTCATAACCTGTATTTGGACGACTTCCTGTATACATTTCAATCACCTTTGCAAGAGTTTTTTCCTCCTCATCCACCTCCTCAGCGGCTTCTTCATCGGTCGAACAATCTTCAACCCCCTCCTCTGGCTCCATCTCCTCGCCCACGTCTTCTCTTGAGGGCTTTTCATCATCAAGAAGCTCCTTTTCTTCATCTGTCCCAATAGCATCCTCGTCAAGATCGGAAAATTGAACATGCTCATTCAAAATAACCGTTTCAAAATGCGCAAACGGCCGGTTGACCAAATCGCGCAAATCGGCATCTGGTGTAAAGGCGATCTTCTCGTAGGCGTCAATGTTCATGCGCTTGCCATCCTTGATGTTCACGCTGCTTCTGCTGCGCACATCAACGAGCTTAAACGTCCCGAGTCCATTGATTTTCACAAGCTTGTCGCGCTCAAGCCCTTCGACGATCACCTCAAAAAGCATAGAAACAAGCCGCTCGGCCTCACTTTTCTTCATGCCTCGCTTTTTGGCAAGTGCCTCAACCAACACTTGGACTGCCGCCTTATTCATCGTCCCTCCTTTTCTTAAATTTATCCTTCAAGGATTTGACGGGCTTAAACGCCAACACCAATTTTGGGGGCACTAGCATGCGCTCCTTTGTCGAAGGGTTGACCACCACACGCTCCATCCGTTTTTTCAGCTCAAAAGTTCCGAAACTAGGTATTTGAACATTTTCACCTTCATCAAAACAGGACGCCATTGCATCAACAACAACTTGAACACATTGCTGTGTCTCATCAAGCGAAATACCTGAACGGCTTGACAATTCCGTTATAAAATCCCTGTTATTCAATATTCTACAAATTTTGTTTAAACAATTTCTCCATAAATGTCAAAAGGTTCACTGTCCGTGATCTTGACTTGGTAGAAGCTACCTATTTCTAGTTTTTTATCCATAGGTATCAACACCTCCGGGTCGACTTCCGGACTGCTGAACTCCGTACGTCCGACATAGTAATTATCCTCTTTTCTGTCGATGACAACCTTTAAGGTCTTCCCTATTTTTTCTGCTTCAATTTCTGCACTTATGTCTTGTTGCACATCCATCAGACGGTCTAAACGTTCTTGTTTTACCGCTTCATCCACATCATCGTCATAGTTTAGTGCCGAGAAGGTTCCTTCTTCCTCTGAATATGCAAATGCGCCCAGTCGCTCGAAACGGACATCGCGCACAAAATCCATCAGTTCATTAAAATCTTCGTCTGTTTCTCCTGGGAATCCGACCAGTAAGGTTGTTCTCAAATGGATGCCTGGCACCCTTTCCCTCAATTTACGCACAAACTCATACGTTTCTTGCTTGGTCACATGGCGGTGCATGCGGTCAAGCATACGGTCAGAAATGTGTTGAAGGGCAACGTCCAAATAATTGCATACGTTTTTCTTCTCCTTCATCACTTCGAGCAGTTCGTCTGGGAATTGGTTGGGATAGGCATAGTGCAGCCGAATCCATTCAACGCCCTCAATATCAGCCATTTCCGAGATGAGGTCGGCAATATGGCGCTTCCCGTCAAGGTCAACCCCGTAGTACGTCAATTCTTGTGCAATGACCTGAAATTCCTTGACACCCTCTGCCACAAGCTGGCGTACTTCTTCAAGGATTTCCGATTTTGGCCGACTAATGTGCTTGCCTGTTATCAAAGGTATTGCACAATAGGCACAGCGGCGGTCGCAGCCTTCGCTGATTTTAAGGTATGCATAATGTCTTGGGGTCGTCAGCTTTCGATGTCCGGAACAAGCGTTGATGAAGGTTTTACCCAACTCGCCCAAAAGCTCCATGTAGTCAAATTTCCCAAAGAAACGGTCTACCTGCGGTATTTCCTTTTCCAATTCTTCTCGATAGCGCTGCGAAAGACAGCCCATGACATAGAGTCGCTTGAGCCTTTCCTCTTCTTTTGCCTGTACCAAGCTGAGAATCAGGTTTATGCTTTCTTCCTTTGCATCACCGATGAACCCGCAGGTGTTCACTATTGCGATCTCCCCTCGAGGCGACTCGTCGTCATGCGTGCAATGAAAGCCATTTGCCTCAAGTTGTTTCATGAGCAACTCGCTGTCGACCAGGTTTTTCGAGCAGCCCATCGTGATAATATCAATCGTATTTTTCTCCAATTTTTATATTTTTTTTTCATCAAACAAAGAATTGACGAACTGCCAGCTGTCGAATAGCTGCAAGTCGTCCATGCCCTCACCCAAGCCGATGTATTTTACCGGGACCTTGAGCTGGTCGCTAATGCCAATGACCACTCCGCCTTTTGCCGTGCCGTCAAGCTTAGTGATGGCAAGGCTGGTTATTTGTGTCACTGCCGAGAACTGTTTTGCCTGTTCGAAAGCATTTTGCCCTGTCGATCCGTCCAATACCAACAATACTTCATCTGGTGCATCAGGAAGCACTTTTCTCATCACATCCTTGATCTTTTTAAGCTCATTCATCAGTCCTACTTTATTATGCAGCCTGCCCGCCGTGTCAATCAACACGACATCGGCGCCATTCGCCTTTGCCGAGCTTAATGTGTCAAAGGCCACGGATGCAGGATCCGATCCCATTTGCTGCTTAACAATGGGCACTCCGACGCGTTCGCTCCAAATGGTCAACTGCTCTACTGCCGCCGCACGGAACGTGTCTGCCGCGCCCAGATAGACTTTTTTGCCTGATTGTTTAAACTGATGGGCCAGCTTTCCGATTGTCGTGGTCTTGCCTACTCCATTTACGCCCACGACCAAGATGACGTAAGGCTTGTGGCTTTCCGGAAGGCTCCACGCCCCATTGTCCACTGCATTGTTCTCTGCCAAAAGCCGGGAAATCTCGTCTCGCAGGATGGCGTTCAATTCAGAAGTTGAGACGTATTTGTCGCGCGCCACCCGCGCCTCAATGCGCTCAATGATCTTGAGTGTCGTATCCACGCCGACATCAGATGTGATGAGCACCTCCTCCAAGTCGTCGAGCACCTCTTCGTCCACTTTCGATTTTCCTGCCACGGCGCGCGCCAGCCTGCCGAGCATCCCTTCTTTCGTCTTTTCAAGACCCTGGTCTAATGTTTCTTTCTCTTTTTTTCCAAACAATCCGAAAAAAGCCATAATCTTTGTTTTAAAAACCGATGCAAAGGTATCAATTTATTTTCATTATACAAAATCTTTTGCCAACAATAAGGGTGTATTTCGCCTATTCGCCTTTTTCCCTCCAAATCCAACGCATGCCTAAGGTGTTAAAAGCCAGAAACGCCTGCCGTCACCGATTGCGCAGCTCGATTGGCGTGACTCCAAAATGCCGTTTGACATATTTTCCGAAAAACGAGGGGTTGGAGAAGCCCAGGCGGTCGCAGATTTGCTTTAATCCCAAGTCTGTATGCTTCAAATAATACCGGATGTCTTCAAGGACATGTTCCGTTATCCATTCACTGGCAGTCTTTCCAGAGTTTTTCTTGCAGATTTGCGTGAGATTCTTCGATGTTATGCAGAGCGCCCGGGCGAAGAAGTCCACCGGCTGATGCTTGACTTGCATCTCACCCAATATTTTGAGGAATTGAAGGAATAGCATGTCCGAGGACTTCGCCTGCGACTGCATTTCATGGCGCTTTAAGTTCAACAAGCCGCAAAGCCTGAGAAAAACGCCTCTCAAAAGCGACTGGATGATGTCTGTTCTAAAAGGGTTGTCGTCTTGCTCTTTGAAAATTATCTGTAAAATATCATAAAACTTTTTTAGCAGCCGCGCGTTTTCCTCCTCTATCGGCATGACATGCAGCTGACGGGCGTACATCAATTCATTCCAAAGTCCGACTTTTTCATGCAAAAACCGCTGCAACAGGCGATTGGTGAACAAAAAAGCCTTAAATTCGAAGTCCAACGAGACCATGAAATTACTCAATGTGACGTTGGGGACGCCTACCAACAAATGGTTGGCTTCAAGTTGAAGCGACTCGCCATTAACCTCAACAACAGACTTTCCCTTGGTGCAAACGACAATAAAATTGGTTGTGATGCGGGCAAAACTTGGCTCTATAAAAGACTTGACGTTATCTATAATCAACATGTCGTCGTCATAATAGCCAACATCCACCAACTCGTTGACGGGCAAGGACTGAATGCCGATGTCTTCTCCTCCGATTTGCATAAAATTACAGGTTCTATTCGTTATTCCGTTTTTTCGTTATTCCATTCAATTTCAAAGTAAAGACCAGTGTAGGTCGTCAACCGTCAAAATGGATGAACTTTTTCCTACTCATCACTTTTTGCAAAGATGACCATTTTTTTTGACAAGACAATGAAAAAAAGACATTTTTGACCAACTTTTTTGTTCTTTTGAGCCAAAAAGACAAAACAAAAGGAAAAATAGAACATTGCAAATAAAGAAAAAATCACCAATTTTGCACTAAAAACTGAGACAATGAAGATTTTGAAAAAAATAGCAATTTTCCTATTGGCTATTTTAATGGCTTATAGCTGCAAAGAACATGAAAGAGGCCTGCAAAAGAACCCCGTAAAAGTAAAAGCCGAGGTAGTGATGCCAAGCGGTGGTACAACAGGGAGAAACTATGTAGGCATCGTCGAAGCAAGTGAGGCGACAGCAGTTAGCTTCACAAGCATGGGTGTCGTCAAGCGCATGCTCGTAGGCGAAGGGCAAATGGTGAGTCGCGGGCAACTGATTGCCGAGATGGACGACGCTCAGGCCAGAAGCCTGCTCTCAGGAGCCGAGGCACAGATGGCACAGGCCAATGACGCATTGCAACGTTTTACCATGCTGCACGACAACGGTTCGATAACGGAAATGCAATGGATGGAAATCCAAAGCAAAGTGGCGCAGGCCAAGTCGCAGCTGGAGATTGCAAAAAAAAATCTGGCGGACTGTCGCTTGCTGGCTCCCGTCAGCGGCATTATCGGACGGAAAAACATCGATGCCGGCGAAACGGCAATGCCCTCACAAGCCGTTGCCACAATACTGAACATCAATACTGTCAACATCAAAGTCTCGATTCCTGAGTCTGAGATGAGCGGCATCAGGAACAATACCCCCACGACCATCAACGTAGAAGCGGTCAAGAAGCAGCTGAGCGGCGGAAAAATCGAGAAAGGTGTACTGGCGGATGCCTTCACACACACCTACGACATCCGCATACAAGCCGCAAACAGCGACCATAAGCTATTGCCGGGGATGGTGGCAACCGTTGCCATAAATAGCGACTTTTCGGCAGCTGACAAAGAAAACATCTACACGCTACCGCTGACCTGTGTCCAGAAAAAATCGGACGGCAGGCTTTTTGTGTGGAAAATAGACAAAGGCAACACGGCACGGCGCACCGAAGTGAAAATAGGACAAACCATGGGCAACCGTGTCGCCATTACCAGCGGCATCTCATCAGGAGATCGCATAGTGACGGAGGGCTATCAGAAATTAAGCGAAGGCAATTTGGTCGCTTTTCAGTAAAAATATCATCTCACAACAGTAGTTACACTTACAGCATCAAGAACGAATGGGCAAAAAGACGGACTGGCTCAAATGGCCATTGGAACATTACTCGATATCATTACTCATCATCGGCATTCTGTTTGTACTGGGTATTTTTGGCATGTATGACATGCCGAAAGACGAATTTCCCGCATTTACCATTCGCCAAGGTGTCGTTGTAGCAGTCTACCCAGGTGCAACCAGCGAAGAAGTGGAACAGCAAGTGGCGCGCCCATTGGAGCGCTATCTGTTCACCTACGGCGAAGTGAATCGTGCGAAAACGACCACCACGGCGCAAAACGGCCTATGCATCGTAATGGTAAAACTGAACGACAATGTCAATAACAAAGACGAGGTATGGTCAAAAATCAAGCATGGACTAACTCTTTTCAAGCAGTCACTGCCCCCCGGAGTAATGGCATTGGTGGCAAATGATGATTTCGGCAACACCTCTGCCCTGCTCATCGCCATCGAAAGCAGGGAGCGCAGCTATCGTGAGTTGCAAGACTACACCGACGGCCTGTCCGACCGTCTCCGCCGCATCCCTTCGGTGGCAAACGTACGGCTTTACGGCGAACAGAAAGAGCAAATCTCGCTTTATGTCGACCGGCAGCGATTACAAGCATACGGCATCGGTCAACAAATGCTTTTCTCCCATCTACAAGCACAAAGCCTCAC
>ONQK01000199.1 GCA_900319895.1 uncultured Prevotella sp.
ATCCGGGAGACAGTATCTCAGGATTCCTTTTCCGCCGACATCAAGGTATTTTGTGATGCCATTTTCTTCATAACGCAGAAGTGTTGAATGTTCGCCAACTTTGTCACCGTCGTTATAAACGAACTCAAATTCTCCATCGAACGGTATGAAGCATTCTTTAGCAAGCCTGTTTTCAAACGGCTTTTCATGCTTCTTATTAAACACCTCATCTTCATCAGCCTCGTCCAAATCGTCTAAGGCTTCCTGCAGTTGAGAAATTGCATCCATTTTTGCTTCGGTTGCTTCAATTAGGCTCTGGCAAACCTCAAATTTGCGGTCGATGTACTTCTTTAATTCCTCAAATTTTCTATCAATCAAGTTTTCAAGTTCTTTATCCATAATTCAATCCTCCAATTTACAGTTTATTGTGGTTTTGATGTCTCGACAGGCTCAGTAACTACCGGCTCATTTCTTCCCCTTCAATTTTCCGCTTTTTATCTCTTTTATGATCTTCATAACTTCCGGGGCTCCAGTGAGGTCATAGAGATTTTGCAGATAAGGAAGGCTTTTTACATAGTCACCTCGTTCATGGAGTTCACTACAGTATGAATCAAGCAGAGTGAGAATTTCCGGGTTTGGTCCTATGGGCATTTCTTGCTCTTTGGCATATTCCTCTATCATTTCCTGCGTGACCTCTTCAAGCTCCACATCCGTGTTTTCTTGAATGTATTCCAGTTCTCGCAGGATTTTCTCTTCATCATGGTCATAGATAGAACTTAGTGCAAGATTAATGTTGGCATTCTGCATCGTACCGCACCCCGCCGGACACGGCATGACAAGCTGAATCGATGAGCGTGCCCGCTTGTGGCATCTTGCACACTCAAAAGTCCTTGTTTCCATAAAAATTCCTCCTTTTTATGTCGTTTCATGTCATTTCGACAGGCTCGATGACCGCTAATTCACCCATTCCTTATAAATCTCACGCCACACGCTGATTCCGCCGGCGTGGACGATGTTCTTTCCTACATATTTGTCGCTTCCCCGCTGCTGGTTGTGGTCGCCGCAACGGACAAGTCGAATCGTGTTATCGACATCATGATGCCACACGGTATCGTAGGGCGGATTGTGAAAACGCCTCATGTAAATCTTGTCGCACTCGCTCATGTTCGCCCAATACCGCTCGTCCGAAAGAAGCAGGCTCGTTGCCCAGCCAAAATGAGCGTTACGGCTTTCTTTCAGAATCTCAAACGGCAGCGTGAACGCCACAAGATACTCAAAATTTGCCGCATACACCGAAAACACCTTTCCGCCATGCTTGATGTAGCGAAGGACGAAAGAATCCCCATACTTCTCACGGTTCAAGTCATTATGCGGAAGATGAACAGCCCCCATCCGCTCGAATTTCCCCACGCCACGGTTGAGGGCAGCCTCAGAGTCACGCTGATAGTGCCGTCCGTCCTCGTACAGATGCCAGTGCTCGTCAAGAAAACGCTGAGCGGCGGTCTTATCAGTGATGGCAGAGAACTGGGAAAGAAGCGAACGATTGAAGAAAAGCATTAGGACTCCTTGTGTTCCCCATTTTTCTTGGCAATAGCAATGGCCACTGTGGTTGCGACAAGAACACCAGCAGCAGCGACAGCACCAGTAACGACTTTCTGAACCTGCTTTGACTCGCTCTTCCCAGACTTGCACTCGCGGGCAAAATGCTCACAGTTGTTCGTGGCCAGGTTGTATTCGCCTTTTTTCTTGCCAATCTGAGAGCGAGCACGCCGGACAGTCTCATTCGGGCTGAAATTCTCTTCAACAGTGCCATCGATAGCCAAAGGTCTGCCGTTTGCAAACGCAGAAAGACTTTTCTCGCGGATACAGGCGTCGTTCGCATCGGTCTCATGCCCCTTCGAGGCAGAAAAATCAATAACCTTGCCGTCGCCCTCGTAAATGCCGTAATGACGGTAGAGAACATCTTGCGCGAAAATCACATCTCCTTTTTTTAGCGGTCGGCGGGGCATGGGGGTAGTCTTTAAATTTTTGACATATCAAAGCCACCGTTTTTTAACCAGTTATACACATCTTTATCACCATTTTTTGTGGCATTAACTAATTCAAGCTGTAACTTCGATTGATCGCATGTTCCACGAAACCAATTTCCAAAGGAAAATTTATTTTCTCCATTGCTTGTTGCCACCTGATGTAATAAATCCTTCGATATAATTTTTATTCGATAATGATGACTATTTTTTAATCCGTCACCTTTACTATCACTCCTATCTTCCCAGTCAATATCAAAGATTGAACCAATATTGCCTACATTACTTGATATACCTAAATTTTTCCAATCAACCCCTTCTTCTTGAACTCCAATAACATTTGAAGTATTGTGGGTAATATAAACAGTATAGTTCTTAAGACAACGAGTATTACCTTTTGAAATAGTAAAAGCATTCCATTGATCATTAAAAAAACAAGCCATACATATACTCCTCTATAAAAAATTGTAATATAGTCCGCCACTCATATACAGCGGACTATATTACCTTAATCACCATTAAATTTTTTTCCAG
>ONQK01000069.1 GCA_900319895.1 uncultured Prevotella sp.
TCTCATTTGGCTCCTTTGCTTCCATGAATACAAATCGTTTTCAGGAATATTCACGCCATACCTTTATTCAATATTTTTTAGGCAAAGACACAGCCCAAAGAGACATTGTCCACCACAAAAAAACGTTTTTTCTCCCTAAAAACTTTCATTTTTTTAAAAAAGTAGAAAATTATTCAAAAACAGGCATAAAAAAAAACGATTTTTTCTATTATTAATAAGGTGAAAAGACTCTGATGAAAAAAATTAAAACTTGATTATAATTTTTACTTATTTTATTTTGTACAATTATTTTTTTACTCTATCTTTGCAGCCAGGAATTTGGTTCCCATTTCAGGGATTAAAAGGGAATTAGGTGAAACACCTAAACAGTACCCGCTGCTGTAAGCTCGTTTACGTTACCAGCACAAAAGCCACTGTCCGACTGACGGGAAGGCGTTGTTAACAGAGCAAGTCAGAAGACCTGCCGGTTCTAAATCTTTTGAAAGCTTCCGGGATGAGAGGCTTAATAAGAAAAATGGAAATTGAAACGACAACTGCACTAACCATGACTGCCTCAAAGGCAAGCAATGGTACTATGTTTTTGCTGACCCGAAAACAGTTCTTCGACGTTCAGACGTTGAGAGAGGCGGCCAATCAGCAAAAGCGACTATCATGTTTCACCAAGAAAATAACTTCAAACAAAAATAAGTTGTATGGAAATTAAAAATGCATTTGCCGGCACCCTTGAATCCGGCGACATTCTGATTCAGATTTCACCGTCTGAGAGCACAGGTCTGACCATCGACCTCGACAGCACCGTGGCTTTTCAATTTGGCGAGCAAATCAAGAGCCTCATCAACGAAACTTTGCAAGAACTCGGCGTAGACAACGCCGTGGTCACCGCCAAGGACAAGGGGGCGCTCGACTGCACCATCCGCGCACGCGTCACCGCTGCTGCCGTTCGCGCCACCGGCAAAGACGTTTGGAAAGACTAAATCAAAACATGAAAAATTAAAAATACAATCATACTATGCAAAGGTTAAGAAGAACA
The DNA here is from genome assembly GCA_900319895.1 of uncultured Prevotella sp. Taxonomy (GTDB): domain Bacteria; phylum Bacteroidota; class Bacteroidia; order Bacteroidales; family Bacteroidaceae; genus Prevotella. The sequence goes on from ONQK01000069.1 coordinate 1,031, forward strand.
ATGATGTTTGTTCCGGGCAACAACCCCGCAATGATGCAGGATGCATTCATCTACGGTCCTGACTCTATCATGCTCGACTTGGAAGACTCGGTAACAATGGCAGAGAAAGACGCCGCCCGACTGCTTGTCCACAATGCCCTGAAGACGATTGATTACGGTACGACAGAAATGGTTGTGCGTATCAACCCTCTCAACACCCCCTACGGTAAGAAAGACGTTGAAGCCGTGGTGAAGGCCGGCGTACACGTCATCCGAATGCCCAAGACAGAGACCGCGGAAGAGGTCATTGAGGTAGAGCGTGAGATTGAACGTGTTGAAGAAGAGCTCGGCTGCGTTGGCCGCACCCAAATCATGGCAGCCATCGAGAGCGCTTTGGGCATCGTGAACGCCTACGAGATTGCAGTTGCCTCAAAACGTATGATGGGCATCGCACTCGGTGCCGAAGACTATTGCGCAAACCTCAAGACCCAGCGCACCCCGGGCGGTGCCGAGTTGTTGCTGGCTCGCGAGACCATCGTTGTGGCAGCGCGCGCCGCAGGCATTGATGCTTTGGACACCGTCTATTCAAATCTCGACGACATGGACACGTTCCGCAAAGAAGTCGAACTCATCAAGACCCTGGGCTTCGACGGAAAATCCATCATCAACCCACGGCAGATCGAGATTGTCAACGAAGTGTTCGCACCGACAGAAAAAGACATTCAGAAAGCGCAGACCATCTTGGCTGCCATCAAAGAAGCCGAGAAACGCGGCTCTGGCGTCATTGCCGTCAACGGCAAGATGGTCGACCGTCCCGTTGTTATCCGGGCTCAGCGCACGATTGATTTGGCAATTGCCTCAGGCATTATTTCAAAGGAGGACATTCTATGAACAGCATAAAAGACAGAGCAGCGCAAATCAACGAGGCTGCAAAAAAAATGGGAAAAGAGGTGTATAAGGATGGCATGACCACGAAAATCGTGACACCTCGCAGTGAATATCAAAAGGAAAGTTCAAAAGTAGTGACACTGGAAGAAGCCATCCGCAAGACCGGCCTGAAAGATGGCATGACCATCTCATTCCACCACCACTTCCGCAGTGGCGACAAGGTAGTGAACATGGTTGTTGACAAGCTGGCAGAGATGGGTTTCAAAGACCTGCACATCGCCTCTTCCAGCCTCATCGACGTACATGAGCCTTTGATAGAACATGTTCGCAACGGTGTCATCACCCGTATTTCAACCTCCGGACTTCGTGGCAAGCTCGCCAACGAGATTTCACATGGCCTGATGAAGGAGCCTGTGGTTTTCCGCTCACACGGTGGTCGTGGCAGCGCAATTGCCAACGGCGACCTGCACATTGACGTCGCATTCTTGGGCGCCTCATCCAGCGACCCCTTGGGCAACTCTTGCGGTTATTCACGTTCGGAAAATGCGAAATCCATCTGCGGCTCATTGGGCTACGCCCTTCCAGACGCCCAATACGCCGACCAGGTTGTGATTCTGACCGACGACTTGGTGGCCTACCCCAACACGCCCAATTCCATTTCAGAACGCAACGTGGACTATGTCGTAGTTGTTGACTCGGTGGGCGACTCTTCCAAGATTTCCTCCGGTGCCATCCGCGACACCAAGAACCCGCGCGACATCCTATTGGCCCAACAAGCGGCCAAGGTCATCATCAACAGCGGCTACTTCAAGAACGGTTTCTCCATCCAGACCGGTTCCGGCGGCGCCTCGCTAGCTGCCGTGAAATTCATTCGCGAGAGTATGATCCAAAACGACATCAAAGCCAGCTTTGCACTGGGCGGCATCACGGCCCACATGGTGAAAATGCACGAAGAAGGGTTGATTGAGCGTCTCATTGACGTGCAATCCTTCGACAAAGTTGCCGCGGAATCCCTCAAAAGCGACCCGATGCACAAAGAAGTATCCTCCAACGAATACGCCAGCGCCGACGAGCCGGGCTCAGCAACACATTACCTTGACATCGTTATCCTTTCGGCACTCGAAGTCGATGTCAACTTCAACGTCAACGTGCTCGTTGGCAGCGACGGCATCATTCGCGGCGCCATCGGCGGGCATCCCGACACTTCTGCCGACTCGGCTTTGTCCATCATCGTTTGCCCACTGTTACGCGGCAGAATACCTTGCGTTGTGGATGAAGTGACGACACTCATCACTCCCGGTTCAACCGTAGACGTTGTCGTTACAGAATACGGCATTGCCGTCAACCCAAGACGGCCTGAGATGGCAGAACGCCTGAAAGCGGCAGGCCTGAAAGTGGTAGACATCAATTCGTTGAAAGCGCGCGCGGAAAAGATCATCGGCAAGCCCGCCGCCCTGCCCTTTGGCGACAAGGTGGTCGGCATTGTGATGAACCGCGACGGCTCTGTGCAAGACGTCATCAAGAACATTATTGATTAACATTCTGTATTTTTATGAACGAGGTTGAGATTACGCTTGAGCAACTCTTGGAAAGTCGCGAGAACCGATGGCTCCAACAAATGTCATACATCAAGGATTATCCAAAATTGACACTTGTCTGCCTTACCGTGATCATGCCAGGGTCAGTCAAACGTAATTCTCAGTCTCTTCGCATTGCCAAAGTTGCCGTGGAAGCTTTGAAGAGCCATTTCGACGCTACGGTCTCACATTTTGAGGAGCGCGACCTGCCGACGGGTTTTGAGGCATACCTGCTGACTTCCATGTCGTTGACAGAAGCCAAGAAGACGGCCTGCCACATCGAGGACCAGCACCCGCTCGGACGATTGTTCGACATCGATGTCATCGACAAGACAGGCAATCCGCTTCCACGCACAGCCATCGGGAAATTGCCCAGGCGCTGCATGCTTTGCGACAACGAAGCCCGCCACTGTATGCGCAACAATTCCCATTCGTACGAAGACTTGCAGTTACACATCAAAAAACTCGTTGACAACTATGTATGAGGAATACGAAATACGCCAGGTTCCGCTTTTGCTGAAATCCAGCAAGGCGAAGATAGACTCGATGCTCAAAGCCAACGGGCTGAGGTCGGATGACTTTGACTACTATGCCGGCGTATTCAAGTTCAGAGAAGACGAGCTGCTCGGCGGCGGCGGATTGAAAGGCAACGTCATCAAATGCATCGCCGTTGGCAACGAGCTTCGCGAGCACCAAATGGGGCTCAAACTCGTTTCTCACCTCATCAACATCGCGGTTGGCAACGGCCATGAAACGGTAAGACTTTTCACTAAGCCCGAGAACAAGCTCATTTTCGAGAGCATCGGCTTTACGCAAATCGCAAGCTCGCCAAAGGCCATCCTCATGGAAATCGGTCAAAACGGCATCGCGGCATACTGCAAATACCTTTCCATTCTCAAAAAAGAAGGGAAGAACGGCGTCATCGTCATGAATGCCAACCCTTTCACCCACGGACACCGCTATTTGATCGAGCAGGCCGCCCAAGAGGTCGACAACCTTTACGTCATCGCCGTGAAAGAAGACAAGTCGCTTTTCAGCTACGAAGAGCGCAAGGCCATGATAGCAGACGGCTGCCAGGACCTCAAAAACGTGACGGTATGCGAGGGGAGCGACTATGTCATCTCAGCCATGACCTTCCCCACATATTTCCTCAAGGAACTCTCCGATGCCAGCGACACGCAAATGTTGCTGGACCTGGACATTTTCAGCCACCACATCGCACACGCATTGAACGCCAGCATCAGGTTCGTTGGCACGGAGCCGGCCGACCAGCTGACCAACAGATACAACGAGCTGATGAGCGAGACATTGCCGCGACAAGGCATTGAAGTGAGGATTGTCGACCGTCTTGCCAACCAGGGCGGCGTTGTGAGCGCATCGCTATTAAGAAGGCAAATCGAGCAAGGCTGCTTCTCGGCAGTCGCCCAGCTCGCCTATCCAACCACCATACCCTATGTCCTTGGATTTGCGGCAGCCGATGCCTTGAAACAGGAATTGGACCTGACACCCAAGCCCGGCTTGGTCGACAAGAATGACAGCGGTGCGCACGAGGACATGGACTATGATTTGATGAATGCCAGCATCGCAGCCCTCCGCCCTTGTTTCATCAAGACGGCAAAACTCGGCTATCAACAAGACCTGCCAAAGATTAAGGACATCATTGAAATAGGCTTGAAAGCCGAAGAAGAGATGTACAAAGCCACCAACGGGGTCAACACCCACAAAGGAGCCCTGTTTTCAATCGGTTTAGCCACCATTGTTGCGTCAAACCTCTATTTCCAGCACAAGAACATCGACGAAACGGCGTTGCGCAACAACATCGCAGCCGTTGCCAGCCAAATACCCAACACAAATGGCACACACGGCAACGATGCCGTCAACCGTTTCCATATCAAAGGTGCTTTGCAAAACGCACAAGAAGGATGGAGCGAGCTTTTCGGGAAATGGCTCCCATTCTTGCGCCAGCACCACGACACTGACGACGACCAACACAAAACACTACTATATATCATGACAACATTGGACGACACCAATGTTTACCACAGAAAAGGCGAAAAGACCGTCCAAAGCGTCAAAAAAGAAGCCATCGAAGCCCTCAACGACTTCTCCATCGAGAGGCTGGAAGAGATGAACACGCGATTTGTCCGGGAAAACATCTCGCCGGGCGGCTGCGCGGACATGCTTTCGCTGACCATTTACTTAAAATTCATATTATCTTAATACAAAACATTCATTAAAACTAAAATCATGGTTGAACTAATCAAACAAGGAGTTTATCTACTCAATGGTTCAGAAATTGCAACCGAGACTGCAAATCTTCCATCTGCAGACCAAGCAAGAGAAGAAACGATTACCTATCAGATCCTACGTGCACATGACGTAGAAGGCGGAAAAGGTAAGAAAATGCGCATCAAATTCGATGCCATGATGTCACACGACATCACTTATGTAGGCATTATTCAGACCGCTCGTGCCAGTGGCCTGGAAAAATTCCCTCTTCCCTATGCCATGACCAACTGCCACAACTCGCTTTGTGCCGTTGGCGGAACCATCAACGAAGACGACCACGTCTTCGGACTCTCTGCCGCAAAAAAATACGGCGGAATCTATGTTCCTGCCAACCAAGCAGTTATCCACCAGTATGCTCGTGAGGCAATGGTAAAATGCGGCAACATGATCCTCGGCTCTGACAGCCACACACGCTACGGCTCACTCGGAAACATGGGTGTCGGCGAAGGCGGCGGCGAACTGGTAAAACAGCTGCTGGAAAACACTTGGGATATCAATGCACCCGAAGTCGTCCTGGTTTGGCTCGAAGGAACCCCCAAAAAGGGCATCGGCCCGCACGACGTTGCCATTTCACTTGTAAAAGCAGTGTTCGACAATGGTTTTGTGAAAAACAAGGTGCTTGAGTTTGCCGGCCCTGGCGTCAAGAACCTTCCCATCGACTTCCGCAACGGCATCGACATCATGACCACAGAGACAACCTGCCTCAGCTCCATCTGGATTACCGACGAGGAGGTGAAGCATCACTACGACATCCACCGCCGCCCGGAAGCCTACAAGGAATTGCGACCTGGCAAGGTGGCATATTACGACGGCATGATTCGCATCGACCTCTCTACCCAAGAGGCCATGATTGCATTGCCATTCCATCCTTCAAATGCATACACCATCCATGAACTGCAAGCTAATCCGGAAAAGATTCTGCGCGAGGTGGAGGAAGATGCTAAAAAACTTTTCGGCGACAAAGTAAACGTAGAGTTGGCCAACAAAATTGTCAACGGAAAAGTGATGGCAGACCAAGGCATCATCGCCGGCTGCTCTGGTGGCACATACGACAACCTCAGTGCCGCCGCCGCCATCCTCAACGGCAAGTCAATCGGCAACGACTACTTCACCATCTCAGCATATCCACAGTCAGTGCCCGTATACATGGCAACCACCCGAAACAAGATTGCCGAAGAGCTGCTCGAGGCAGGTGTTGTCATCAAGCCCGCATTCTGCGGACCATGCTTCGGCGCTGGCGACGTGCCTTCAAACAACGGTTTGAGCATCCGCCACACCACACGAAACTTCCCCAACCGCGAAGGTTCGAAGCCCGGTCAAGGACAGATTTCACTGGTTGCCCTAATGGACGCACGCTCAATTGCTGCAACGGCGGCCAATGGCGGTGTCATCACGGCAGCAACCGACGTTGACTTCGAAGACACCCACAAGCCATACGACTTCGATGCCAAGATCTATGAACGCCGTATCTACAACGGATTTGACAAGGCAGACGACAGCCAGGAGCTGAAATACGGCCCTAACATCAAAGACTGGCCCAAGATGTATGCCATGGAAGAAAACATGTTGCTCGAATTGGCGGCCGTCATCCACGACCCGGTGACTACCACCGACGAGCTCATCCCCTCTGGTGAGACTTCCAGCTACCGTTCAAACCCGCTGAAGCTCTCTGAATTTGCGCTCTCACGCCGCGTCCCAGAATATGTAGGCATCAGCAAGCGCATCCAGTCGGAAGACTTGGCACGCCGCGAGGGAAAAACACCTCAACACGTCATCGACGCACTCGCCAAAGTCGGCGCAGATGCCAAAAACACCTCATTCGGCTCATGCGTCTTCGCCAATCGTCCGGGCGACGGTTCGGCACGCGAGCAGGCGGCCTCTTGCCAAAAGGTATTGGGCGGCGACGCGAACATCTGCTACGAATATGCGACCAAACGCTATCGCTCGAACTGCATCAACTGGGGTATCGTGCCTTTCACCATCGCACAAGACACTCCATTTGACTACGCTTCTGGCGACTTCGTGTTCATCCCCGGCATCCGCGAGGCGATTCTAGGCGGAAAAGAGGAGATTGACGCCAAAGTCATCACAGCAAACGGTGTGAAAGACATCCATCTGTACTTCCAGAACCTGACGGCTGACGAGCGCACTATCCTGGCAGAAGGTTGCCTGATGAACTATTACGCAGCTCAAAAGAAATAATAACACAAAAACTAAATAGAATGGCGGACAGGGAAAAGTAGTTGACAGGAAGGTAAAAGGCTCCGTGCGTTTTATGCTTTCAGTCCTACTTTTCAAGTCTGACCTCCTCGACAAGCGAAAAATTTTTTAGTATAATAAATTCAAAAACTTAAAGCAAAATGACACAAAAAATTCAAATGACCACTCCATTGGTAGAGATGGATGGCGATGAAATGACCAGAATCCTATGGCAAATGATCAAGGACGAATTGATTCTCCCATTTGTCGACCTCAAAGCAGAGTACTATGACTTGGGCTTGCCCGAACGCGACAAGACCCGCGACCAGGTGACCATCGACTCGGCTGAAGCCACGAAAAAATATGGCGTTGCCGTGAAATGCGCGACCATCACACCCAACCACCAGCGCATGGACGAGTACAAACTCCACGAAATGTGGAAGAGCCCTAACGGCACCATCCGTTCCATCCTCGACGGAACCGTTTTCCGCGCTCCAATCACGATTCCTTCCATCAAGCCTGCCGTTAAGAGCTGGAAAAAGCCTATCACCATCGCACGTCATGCATACGGCGACGTTTACAAAGGCGTTGAAATACGCGTATCGGAGCCAGGAACAGCAAAATTGGTGTTCGACGGCGAAAGCGGAAAGAAAGAAGAAGTAGTTATCCACAACTTCAAGGGCGAAGGCGTGATTCAAGGAATGCACAACACAGACCAGTCAATCCGCTCTTTCGCACACAGCTGCTTCAAATTTGCGCTCGACACCAACCAAGACGTATGGTTCTCTACAAAGGACACCATTTCCAAGAAATACGACGCTCAGTTCAAGATGATCTTCGAGGAAGTTTTCGAGGAATACAAAGAAGCATTCGACAAAAAAGGACTCGAATATTTCTATACACTCATCGACGATGCCGTTGCACGCGTAATCCGTTCTGAAGGCGGCTACATCTGGGCATGCAAGAACTACGACGGCGACGTGATGAGCGACATGGTTTCAACCGCATTCGGCTCACTGGCAATGATGACCAGCGTGCTCGTAAGCCCAGACGGAAAATACGAGTACGAGGCAGCGCACGGCACCGTCACCCGTCACTACTACAGATACCTTGAGAACAACAAGGACATCTCGGTGACATCAACCAACCCGATGGCAACCATCTTCGCATGGTCAGGCGCACTGCGCAAACGCGGCGAGCTCGACGGCATCAAAGACCTAATCAACTTTGCCGACCAGCTTGAGGGTGCATGCTTCGACACACTCAACGACGGCGTTGTAACAAAGGACCTCGTCAACTTGATGGAAGGCATCACGCCAAAAGCAGTTAACTCTGCCGAATTCATTGGTGCCATCCGTGAACGCCTGGAAAAACGCCTCGCATAATCACACAGTGTATACACGCTATTTAGAGATGTCCGTAAAAGGACGTCTCTAAATGGTTTTTGACCCAAAAGTTGCATACCCCCAAACAATTTACTAACTTCGCAGGCTCAAAATGAGTATCGTTTTATGAATAAGATAGTAAAAAAAGAACAACTCGCAGAAAAAATCTTTCGGCTTGAAATAGAAGCGCCACAAATCGCCAAAAGCCAGAAAGTTGGAAACTTTGTCATCGTCCGCGTTGGCGACTTCGGAGAGCGAATGCCCATCCCCATCACGGATGCCAACACAGAAACAGGAACCATCACACTCGTTGTGAAAACCTCAGGTCTTTCGTCCACCAAACTTTGCCGCCTCAACGAAGGCGACTACGTCACCGACGTGGTGGGGCCGCTTGGAACTGCCGTAAATGTACAGCACTACGGCACCATCATTTGTGCCACAGAGGGCGTTTGCATCTCAGCCATGCTCCCCATCATCAAGGCCATGAAAGCCGCCGGAAACCGCGTCCTGGCCGTATTGTCGGGCATCAACAGGCACCAAATCGTACTGGAAGAAGAGGTGCGCCAACACAGCGATGAAACCATCGTACTGACGGCCTATGGCGGATACGGCGAAAAAGGCATTGCAACCGACGGCGTAGAAAGATTCCTTAAACAGGAAAAAGTTGATAAAGCCTTTGTGTTCGGCTTGACCAGCATGATGAAAGACTGCTGCCAGCTGACACAACAATATAATGTACCCACCGATGTCTCATTCACGGCCCTCATGGTCGACGGCACAGGCATGTGCGGTGCCTGCAGGCTGACCGTCGGCGGGAAAATGAAGTTCACTTGCATCGACGGCCCCGTCTTCGACGGCGCGCTCATCAATTGGGTCGATGTCCAGAAAAATGCCAACGCCATCCATCATGCCGACCAAGTGTCCATCAAGCTCATCGACCGCATGAACGCACAAAAAGAGACGGTAGAGTTTACCACAGACATCAAAATGGATGTCGAGCCCACCGACGAGCCTGTCGAAATGCTCTGCGACAGGGATGCGGAATGGCGAAAAGAGCTCCGCACACAGATGAAGCCCAAAGAGCGAACCGCCATACCGCGCGTCGTCATGCCGACACTCGACCCGGAATACCGCATCAAAACGCGATTTGAAGAGGTCAACAAGGGATTGACCAAAGAAATGGCGCTGTTGGAAGCCAAACGCTGCCTCGACTGTGCCAAACCAGGATGCGTGGAAGGCTGCCCCGCCAACAACGACATCCCTTCATTCATTAAAAACATTGAACGAGGACAATTTTTGGCCGCTGCCAAAGTGCTCCATCTCACCACCTCTCTACCGGCCGTCTGTGGACGAGTTTGCCCACAGGAAAAACAATGCGAGGGCAACTGCATTCACCTGAAAATGGGGGGAAAAGCTGTTGCCATCGGCAATTTAGAGCGCTTTGTCGCAGACTTTGAACGCGACAACCAGCTCATCGCCAAGCCCGAAATCGCACCCTCAAACGGCATCAAGGTGGCTGCCATCGGCTCCGGTCCCGCCGGGCTGTCATTCGCCGGCGACATGGTGAAAAAAGGCTATGAAGTACATGTCTTCGAGGCTTTCCACGAGCTGGGAGGTGTCATGAAATACGGCATCCCCGAATATCGGTTGCCCAACCGCATTGTCGACGTGGAAATCGAGAACCTCAAAAAAATGGGCGTACAATTCCACACCAACTGCGTCGTAGGCAAAACCGTCACCGCGGAGGAACTCAAGGAACAAGGATTCGCGGGCATTTTCGTGGCCACCGGGGCCGGCGTACCGAATTTCATGGGTATTCCCGGAGAAAACGCGCTCAATGTCATTTCGTACAGTGAATACCTGTTGCGCGTCAACCTCATGGAGGCCGACCATCCCAACCACGACACGCCCATCTATCGCGGCAAGAACGTGCTCGTCGTAGGCGGTGGAAATACGGCGATGGACTCGTGCCGCACGGCGAAGCGCCTAGGTGCCAACGTCACCCTGGTTTACCGACGCTCAGAAGCGGAAATGCCCTGTGGCATCGAAGAAATCAAGGAAGCTAAAGAGGAAGGCGTGGAATTTCTCACCTTGCACAACCCCATTGAATACATCAGCGATGAAAACGGTTCGGTAAAGGCGGCAGTGCTCCAAGTGATGGAACTCGGCGAACCCGATGAAAGCGGCCGCCGCAGCCCGGTGCCAGTGGAAGGCAAGACCATTACGCTGGACGTAGACCAAGTCATTGTGGCAGTGGGCGTGTTGCCCAACCCGCTCGTGCCGCAGTCCATCAAAGGGCTCGAACTCGGATGGAAGAGCACCATCGTGGTCAACGAACAGATGCAAAGCTCCATCCCGACCATTTACGCAGGCGGCGACATCGTGCGCGGCGGCGCGACCGTCATTCTTGCCATGGGCGACGGAAGGAGGGCGGCCTTGAACATGGACAAGCAATTGCAAGAAACCAAGTGATTCCTTTTATATTGACAAGAAAATCCATGAGAAAAGCGGGGGTGTCAAAATGCAAATGTTATTTTGAAGACCTTACAACTTGAAACTCTCCAATAAGAAGAGACCATTTCCCAACTTAAATCAAGTTCAGAAATGGTCTTTTCTTTGCCTTTAAGGGCACTCAACTTACAGATTGAAAGTGGCTAAGTCATAAGTACAGCCGATCGGATGCGCCAGATGCGCCCTCTCACTATGGCGGACCAAGTCGCACGCTAGTTCCAGCCCACTTTCATGTTCCCGACGGCTTGGTGGGCCGTTTCAAACGCGAGGTTTTGGGCGCGCAGAAACAATGTACCCACCA
>ONQK01000168.1 GCA_900319895.1 uncultured Prevotella sp.
ATGGCAAGAATCGTCGGACAGAAGAAAGCGAGGGAAATATGGTTCCTCTGTCGGCAATACGATGCACAGGAAGCGTTAAGAATGGGACTCGTGAATAAGGTGGTTCCATTGGCACAACTGGAAGATGAATGTGTGGCTTGGGCAGAAGAAATGATGGAGCGTTCGCCCATCGCCCTGCGCATGATAAAGGCAGGACTTAACGCTGAACTCGACGGACAGGCAGGTATTCAGCAACTCGCTGGCGATGCCACCATGCTTTACTATTTCCTCGACGAAGCCCAAGAAGGCGGAAAAGCATTTTTGGAAAAGCGCAAGCCCAACTTCGACCAATATCCGAAAATACCGTGAGGGAGGGGATTAATGGGTCTAATTCCTCACTTGTCTTGTCTCATTGGTTTCTGAAATAATCAATATCAAATGCCTTATTTTTCAAAGAAAATGCCTGTTTTTGAAAAATAAGGCATTTGAGGATAAAAAGTTGCAACTAGAGTATTTCACATGGGTTAAATGGCTTGGTGTTGTTGGCAAAACAGTGAAAATGGGCAAAAAGAGAGAGTCCTCTTTATGGATGGGCGATTAAATGGTGCGGCGGTGCATGGGGCTTGGACAAAAAACGACTGCGTTGCGAGCCGTTGGGCTGCGACGCAGTCGATGAGTATACGATTTGAATGAAAAATGTTTAGTCTTGTGGAGTGATGTTGGTGGCTTTCAGCATTTCGGCAACTTCCGCGTTAATGCGTTTAGCAAACTCCTGCATTGACATAGTGGCTTGTTCACCGCCGCCTTGTTGGCGCATGGAGACGAGTCCTTCTGCCGCTTCTTTCTCGCCGACGATAACCAAATATGGGATGCGTTTGATTTCGTTGTCACGGATTTTTTTACCAATTGTCTCATTCCTTAAGTCCGTAGTGGCGCGGACGCCGTTGTCGTCGAGGTATCTGGCAACTTCTTTGGCATATTCGTCGAATTTTCCAGAGATCGGCAATATCACAACCTGGTCGGGCGTGAGCCACAGTGGGAATCGGCCGGCGGTGTGCTCGATGAGTACTGCCGTGAAGCGTTCCATTGAGCCGAAAGGCGCGCGGTGTATCATCACGGGCGTGTGCTTTGAGTTGTCCTCTGCCTTGTATTCAAGGTTGAACCGCTGTGGCAGATTGTAGTCCACTTGAATGGTTCCGAGTTGCCAGCGTCGTCCGATGGCATCCCTTACCATGAAATCCAGCTTAGGGCCATAGAAGGCGGCCTCTCCGTATTCGATTTTAGCGTCCAGGCCTTTTTCCTTGCAGGCATCGATGATGGCTTGTTCGCTTTCTTCCCAAATTTCGTCAGAACCGATGTATTTGGTTGTGTTTTTCGGGTCTCGCAGCGAAATTTGTGCCTCCACGTTCTCAAATTTGAAGATGGTGAAAACGGCTTGTATGATGTCCATCACGCGGATGAATTCTCCTTTTACCTGGTCTGGACGGCAGAAGATATGGGCATCGTCTTGTGTGAATGAGCGCACGCGGGTGAGCCCGTGGAGTTCTCCGCTTTTTTCGTAGCGATATACGGTTCCGAACTCGGCGATGCGCAATGGCAGGTCTTTGTGTGAGCGTGGCTTATGGGCAAAGACCTCGCAGTGGTGTGGGCAGTTCATCGGTTTGAGCATGTATTCCTCGCCCTCTTCCGGTGTGGTGATTGGCCGGAAGGCATCTTTGCTGTAATGGGCATAGTGGCCGCTGGTCACATAGAGGTTCTTGCTGCCGATGTGCGGTGTGATGACCTCTTGGTACCCGAAGCGTTTCTGGATCTTTCTGAGCATGTCTTGCAGGCGCAGCCTGAGCTCGGTTCCTTTGGGCAGCCAGATGGGCAGGCCTTTGCCGACATGCTCTGTGAACATGAAGAGTTCCATCTCTTTGCCGATTTTACGGTGGTCTCGTTTTTTGGCCTCTTCGAGCATGGCGAGATATTCGTCCAGCATCTTTTTCTTGGGGAAAGAGATGCCATAGATGCGTGTCATTTGTTCGCGCTCGGCGTCTCCGCGCCAGAAAGCGCCCGCCACGCTAGTGATTTTGATGGCTTTGATGTCTCCTGTCGAAACAAGGTGCGGGCCGCGGCACAGGTCGGTGAATGCGCCTTGTGTATAGGTTGAGATGGTGCCGTCTTCTAGGTCGAGGTCGATGTGTTCGCATTTGTATTCTTGTCCGTCGGCCTTGAATTCTTTCAGGGCATCCGCCTTTGAGACATCGCGCCGCACGACAGGCTCGTTCTTGCGTGCCAGTTCCATCATCTTAGCCTCAATCTTAGGGAAGTCTGTCTCGCTGATGACATCCCCTTCCTTGGGCATGACGTCGTAGAAGAAACCATTTTCAACGGCAGGCCCGAAGCCAAACTGAATGCCTGGGTAGAGCTCTTTCAGTGCTTCGGCGAGCAAGTGTGCACTTGTGTGCCAAAAGGTATGCTTGCCTTCTTTGTCTTCGAATTTGTATAGTGCAATTGTTGCGTCCTCATTGATGGGGCGGTTCAGCTCGATGGTCTCGCCATTGACTCCGCAGGAAACGACGCTACGGGCGAGGGCAGGCGAGATGCTCTCGGCGATTTGGTAGCCGGTTATACCTTGTTCGTACTCACGAACACTGCCGTCCGGGAAAGTGATTTTAATCATAACAAGTTGATTTTAATATTTTAATGACTGCAAAGGTACGTTTTTCGTTTGTAACAGCCAAATGGAAATGTTAGATTTTACATTTTTTAGACTTCTTACAGTTTTACTTTTTGGGTGAGTGCAACTTGTCTTTTTGTTAAAAGGGATGCTCTAAACTAAAAAAACTATTTATTTTTTGTGTGATTTTCGGATAAAATGCTATTTTTGCACAAATTTAATTTTTAATTTTTATATTTATGAATAAACGTTACTTGATTTCATGTCTTTTTTTGACATTAGGCTTGCTGGCCTGGGCAGAGCCTATTGGTAAGGAAAGCGCAATGAGAATTGCTCAAGATTATTTGAGGGCGAAGGGAAAGAAGGTTGGCCAAGAGCCTTACCGTGCACCTCGTAAAGTGAAAGGACAGATGAGTAAGGACGCAACGGCTTACTATGTTTTCAATGCTCAAGAAAAAGGGTTTGTCATTGTCAGTGGAGACGACCGTACGGAGGCCATCCTCGGCTATTCAGCAGATGGACATTTTGATGAGGCCACGATGCCAGAGCATGTGAAGTCGTGGTTGCAGCATTATGCCGACCAAATAGAAGTCTTGGACGATGGCATGGTGCGCTCGCCCCGCAAAGCCCTGACCATCCACCCCGCAATCAGTCCGATGTTGAGGACCAAGTGGAACCAAGGCAGTCCGTACAACCTGAAATGTCCCAAGTATAACGGTAGCAACATGCCCGTAGGATGTGTTGCCACTGCGGTGGCTCAGGTCATGAAATACCATGAGTGGCCTAAGGCGCAGATGAAAGAAGGCCTGGAAGCATATAGATCGGACATGAGTGGAGTGAAGACGGATCTTGAGGCCTTGCCCGCCATCACTTTTGATTGGGCTAACATGATGGCCTCATACTCAGAGACATCCTCTGATGCCCAGAAGAACGAAGCGGTGGCAACATTGATGCGTTATTGCGGTCAGGCCTGCTACATGAACTATGGTCCTCAAGGTTCTGGGACAAACTATTATCCAGAACAGTTGATCAAAAAATTTGACTATGCCAAGGGCGCGCGTCGCGAATTTTCACGTTCTTACACCATCAAGGCGTGGGATGAAATGATCTATAACGAGTTGTTCAGCGGTCGCCCTGTCTTGTATGACGGTCACTCTACCGGTGGCGGCCATGCTTTTGTGGTTGACGGCTACAAAGACGGTCTTTACCATGTCAATTGGGGATGGGGCGGCAACTATGACGGCTATTTCCGCCTGACGATCTTGGAACCGGGCGGCGGCGGCATCGGCGCTAGTACCACGTCGGACGGCTATAGCTGCAATCAAGGGGCTGTGATAGGCCTGCAACCCTCTTCAAGCGGCGACATCTCTTACAATGTACGCATGACGGGGCAGCAGCTGTCGTTGAAGGAAGATAACGGAGCTACAAAAATGTATTCGCTCTTCTATAACTTGACGGGTACGACACGGAACTTTGACATTGCCATGGCAAAATTGAATGCCGACTTGAGCATCTCAAGCATTGTTTTCCAATATTCAAACATTGAAGTCAAGAATCAAAACGGCTATGGAATGAAGAATGAAGCAGAAGACCGATATGGCATCGCCGACGGACAGACTGGTTACTTTGTGTATGTATGCCGTGAGACGGGGACAACGGAATGGCAGAGAATTTTTAAGGAAAATGCTTGTTTCGCCATTACGGCAAAGATGGTCAATGGCAAGAAGGAGTATACCTATAAAGTGTTGCCAGTTGTAGACTTGGATGTGAAAATTGTTGGCAGAAGTGAATTTAACTGGAAAAATGCCCCACAGTCAACCAAACTCTCATTCGAGAACAAGGCAGATGAGTTCAAGGACAATCTTTACCTGATGGTGAAGACGCCAAGTGGAAAAGAGGAAATGGTAGCCCTCACCGGACTGGCTTTGGAGGCAGGGCAGAAAGAGACTATCTCATTCTCATTTGAGCCCCAAGAAGTAGGTACCTATCAAGCTTACCTGGTGTCTGAAAACGACGACATCATCGCTGCATACACCACGGAGTCCTTGGAAACACCAATCAAATATGTTTCACTCTCGTATGACAAGCCTGGCGGTAAACTTACTGTCACACTTAAGAATGAGAATCCAATTGGCAAAGATTATGCTGCAGCCATTTTGGCTTTCTTCTATAAGCTTGATTCGAAAACGAATAAATATGTTTATGACAATAAATGGCTTTACGCCTACCCGTCCACTAGTGTTTGGCTGAGCAATGGCAGCACGAAAACAGTTAACATCAATATGAATACGAATGGGCAATATGTCTTGAATGGCAGCTATCGTATCTATTTCCAATACGCATACGACTTCAAGAGCACATCGACAATAGACTACTTAGACTTTGAGGCCGTGGATGTTGTTGTGGATGCCAACGGTACTATCACTGATAGCACGACTGGCATTGAAACACCTGAGACGACTGCAGATAACGGTGTTTACTACACCATCCTGGGCGAGCGCATGACGGTGAAGCCGACGAAGAAAGGCCTTTACATTCAAAATGGGAAGAAAGTGATTCTTAAATAACCCTTTCAACATAAGAACAATGTCAAAAATGCTGACGGCTGCCACCTTTTGAGGTGGCAGCCGTCCTTTTTAATTAAAAAAACAAATGAAGCGATGAATAGCTGTCGCACATTCAGGCCATCTGTTGCTTTTTCTTGCCTTTTTTGACCTTGAACCTGTCGAAACCTAGCCCGTAGGCACCGATGACGGCACTTTGCGACACAAATGCGTTGGGGTCGATCTCATCAATGAGCTGAAAAATCTTCGAAGACTCGTTTTGTTTTGCCAATACAAAAATGAGCTTGGCCTCTTTGTCGGAATAAAAGCCCCTGCCGTCAATAAGTGTGCAGCCGCGCTGCGCCTCGATGTTGATCTGCCTGGCAATTTCCTCGTATTTCTCGGAAATGATGAAAAACTGCACCGAGCGCCGCGCCTTGTTGATGACGTTGTCCACGCAGAAAGAGGTGACAAAGAGCACAACATAGCCGTAGAGCACTTGCTCCCAGTCGCGCAAGACGAAGTAGCTCGAAGTGATGATGCCCAAGTCGCACATGAGGATGATGTTGCCGAGCGAGATGTCGTGGTATTTGTTGACCATGGCAGCCACGACATCCGAGCCGCCCGTGCTGCCATTGCACAGGAGGCAGATTCCGATGCTGATGCCGATGAAGCTGGCCCCGAGAATGGCAGCCATGAAGGGCTGGTCGCTCAGGAGGTGCATCTCCTCGGCAATAGGCTTGATGAGGCGGATGAAAACAGTCATCACGGCTACGGCATAAATCGTCTTGATGCAGAATTTGAACCCCAGGATTTTCAGCGCCAAGCCCAAGAGGATGGCATTGATGGTGAAATAGGTCGCGTCAACAGGTATTTTCAGCCCCCAATACAGAATGGAGGAGATGCCCGTAACGCCGCCCATGGAGATTTCGTTGGGCAAGAGGAAGATGAGCCAGCCGCAGGTGCCCATCAGCACGGCAATGGTGATGCCGAAGTAGTCAATCAGGTCGTTAAAACGTCGTTTCTTGATGATTTTCGTTCTCTGGATGCTTGTTTCTTGATTTGAGTTCATATGATTTAATGTCTGTTTTTGTTAAAATTGATTAATGGCCCGTACAACTTCTTCGCATTGTGCATTGGTCATGGCCTGATGGCATGGAATGCTCAGCTCGTGGGCGTGAATTTCCTCTGTGATGTGCAGCGACATCGAATTCCACGATTGGTAGCACTTTTGTCTGTGGGGGGGGATGGGGTAATGGATTTGCGTTTCGATGCCTTGCTCGTAGAGGTGTTTTTGCAGCTTGTCGCGCTGCGGGCTGAGTATGGGGAAGATGTGCCAGACGCTGTCCCTGTCGCATTGAGGTATGTGGACGAGCGGATGGCGGATGTTTTTGATGTAGAATTCGGCAATCTCACGCCGGCGCTGGTTGGCAATGTCTAATTGAGGCAGTTTCTGGCAAAGTATGGCGGCCTGTAGCTCATCCATCCTGCTATTGCGTCCGAGATGCTCGAATACGTATTTCTCGTGACTACCGTAATTGCCCAGCGTGCGAACCATCTGCGCGAGTTGCTCGTCGTCGGTTGTGACGGCGCCGGCATCGCCCAGCGCGCCCAGGTTCTTGGTCGGATAGAAGCTATGGCCGGCGGCATCGCCCAGTGAGCCTGTTTTCCGGCTTTTGAACTGGCAGCCATGTGCCTGGGCGTTGTCTTCGATGAGTTTGAGACCATGCTTCCTGCATATTTCTCCGATATTTTCGGTGTAGGCGCATCGTCCGTAGAGGTGGACAATCATGATGGCCCGGGTTTTCCCAGTGATTTTCTCCTCGATCTTCGTGTCGTCGATTTGTAGCGTGTTGATGTCCGGCTCCACTAAAACCGGTTCCAGTCCGCATGTCGTGATTGCAAGAATAGAGGCGATGTATGTGTTGGCAGGAACGATGACCTGGTCGCCTTTTTGCAAGACACCTAGCTCCATGTAAGCTTGCAGGATTAGCGTGAGTGCATCGAGCCCGTTGCCGCAGCCGATGCAAAAGTTTGTGCCGGTGTATTGTGCATAGTGCTGCTCGAACCTGTGGTTTTGGCGGCCTTTGACGTACCATCCGCTTTGTGCGACCTCGGCGATTGCTTTTCCGATGTCGGGCGCTTGGTTGTTGATTTGATGTAGGTCTAAATATTTTATCATAAGTTCCATTCGTAAGTGTCGTAACAAATCGCCCGTCCGCCGTATCCCTCTTTGTGGGCAATCAAGCCTTCGTTGACTTGGCTGCCTTGTTGTTCGGTGGAGCTGCCGAAGTCAAGGTAGGGGATGCTTGGGAAATCTTCGTACATCACTCGTTGGTAGATGGCCTCCATGGCACCGTTCTCCTTTCCTGCTTCGTTGGTGGCGCTGTATTGCCCATGCAAAACTTGTGGTGTGAGGTAAAACGTGATGCCGCCGATAATCTGGTCGCCCAGATAGGCGTTGTATTGGATGATGTTCTCAGGGAACTTGGATTTGAGCAACATCATTTCTTCGAGTGTGTGGACGGGTTTGGCATTGAATTTTTTCCTTAAATTCTCTTCCAAAATGCCCCAGAATTCCTCTATGCTGCCATTTTTAACAACCTTGACGCATTGTTGTTCTGCTTGTTTGAGCCGTCGCCTATGGTCTTTTCGCCATGCCAGCTGCTGGTTCATGCAGATGGTTGTGCCAATATTGCGACTATGCAGCCGGGCGCGGCATTGCCAGAAAATAGCGTAAAGGTCCTCTTCTGACGGGTGTCGGTGATAAATCCACGGGATGGGTCGGTAAATGACTTTCTTGATGCCTGCACGACGCAGAAATTCATTGAGCTCTTTGAAAAGTGCGATGACATCGGCGGCGGTGACGGCGATATTCATGATGAGTCCGCCGTAGGTCAGTCCGAAATGCGAATAAAGCGTGTCGCCGACGATGTGTGCAGGCAGCAGGGAGTGTAGTTTGCCGTTTTTGTAACACATCAGCGAATGGTCGTCGAAGCGGTCGGCATGGTAGTCCATGTACTCACGGTAGAACAAGAAGGTCGCATTTCTGGCTTGGGCGACGTACTTGTCCCATTTGTCCTTGTCCATGGCGGTATATCGTCTTATTTCAAACATGTTGCTTCTTGGATAAATTCGTCGTAGTCGTAGATGTATTCTTTTTCATCAAACGGTTCTGATGCCAGTACTAGGCAGACTGCACCGGAGGAGAAGTCTTCAAGCGTGCGCCATACGCAGGTGTCAATGTGTAGCCCTTGGTAGGGATGGTTCAGCCGGTAGGTCTTTTTTTCCTTGCCGTTGTCCAGCACCACATCGAACGAGCCGCTCACGGCAATGATGACTTCTTGGCAGCTCCTGTGGGCGTGACCGCCGCGCCACTCGCCCGCCGGCACGTCGTAAGTCCAATAAACGCGGGCAATGTTAAAGGGGACGTGTCTCATTTGCTCAGCTACGGTCAGGTTGCCGCGCGGGTCTGTTATTTTGGGGAGTTCAATGATTTGTCCGATGTTTTTTTCCATGATTGATATTTTAGGGATGTTATGTATTTTGAGTTTGCCGATATTTCTCAGGAATCGTTTTTTTTCTTGCAAACCATTTGTGCAGCAGGCTGCTAAGCAATATTGTCGTGGCGAAGAATAGGATGAATGCCATTGGAACTGACAAGTTCCATTGCAAGTTGATGACGGTTCTGTGGAGGACGTTGATGATGACTTGGTGGATGATGTAGAACATGAAACTGATGTTGCCAAAGTAGACTAAAGTGTTGTTTTTGAGTAACTTAGTGAAGATTCCACCTTTTCCTTCGTGGAGTGAGAAAATGATGATTAAGGTGAAAAATGGTAGCCAAAAAATGCTTGCGGTGCGCACTTTTTCATCAATTTCTGTGTAGAGAAGGAAGGGGAGGGCAGCGATGGCTATCGCCAAACATTCTTTCAGGCTCGATTTTAGGGTTGAATCTGTGGCTTTAAGACGTGGCTTCAACTTTTTGTAGCATTGGAAAGTGTACATGCCTAAAATGAAATCCACTATTCTGAATAACGGATTGACATACACCAGCTTGTTAACCATCGTAGCTGGGACGAGATAGGTGGCAAGGATGTATGACACGAGTATGGCAACTGTGAAAACGTGTTGCCGCACTTGCATGATGCGCAGGAGAGTTGAAAATGCCAAATAGGCAAAAGTCAGGCTTGACAGGAACCATGAAACGGAGTTCGCGGCGAAGTAAAAATCTTTGTCGGGAATCCAGCTTTGCACCAGAAAAATGGCGGGAATCATCCTTAAATAATCGTCTGCATGCAAATTTTTGAGGTTGACGAGTATGAAAACGGCAACCATGAGCAGATGGGCAGGGTAGAATTTTTTCCATCGTGAAATGACAAATGGCTTGAGACGAAAATCTCCCCTTTCCACTTTGTTTTCGTAGCTTTTTGAAAGAATGAAGCCGCTGAGCATGAAAAAGAAGGCAACCCCACCGTCGCCCAAAGCGTCTGTGGCAGACATTCCATAGGTGAAATGCCCCACAAAAATCAGTGTGACGAAAATGAAACGTAGGGATTGCAGGCTCTGAATCATTCTTGCTTCCGATTAACGGTCTTTGTACATATTTTCGTAATATTTCTGGTAGTCGCCGCTCGTCACGTTGTCGAGCCAGTCTTGGTTTTCGAGATACCAGCGCAC
>ONQK01000020.1 GCA_900319895.1 uncultured Prevotella sp.
AAAGCCGGCAGTCTTTATGACCTTATCGTACTCGACCCGCCTGCTTTTGCCAAGCACCGGGGAGCATTGCACAATGCCCTGAAAGGATATATCCGGTTGAATGCAAAAGCTTTTGAAAAATTGCCCAAGGGCGGAATATTGTTCACTTTTAGCTGTAGCCAAGTTGTCACCAAAGAGCATTTCAGAAATGCCGTGTTCACGGCGGCGGCGCAGGCCGGCAGGGTGGTGAGGATTTTGCATCAATTGCATCAGGCACCCGACCATCCGATCAACATCTTCCATCCGGAAGGTGAATATCTTAAAGGACTTGTCTTGTACGTTGAATAGTTCAAAAAAAATACAGGAGACGGAGCGCAAGTTCTCCACTTTTGTGCGTCGGCATCAACTTTTTAACACCGACGACAAGCTGCTTGTGGGGGTCTCCGGCGGGGCCGACAGCATTGCGTTAATGCTGTTGCTCCGGGCTTTTGGCACTTCTGTTGAGGCCGTACATTGTAATTTTCAGTTGCGTGGTGAGGAGGCAGACCGGGATGAGGACTTTTGCCGTGAATTTTGTCGCAAAAACGCCATTCCCCTGCATGTTACCTCCTTTGGCACGAGGCAATATGCAAAAGAGCATAAAATCAGCATTGAGATGGCGGCGCGCGAGTTGCGCTATGCGTATTTTGAGCGCTTGAGGGTGGCGGTTGGCGCAGCTGCCATTTGCGTAGCGCATCATCAAGACGACCAAGTTGAGACCATTTTGATGAATTTGGTGAGAGGAACGGGCATCAGCGGACTTGCGGGCATGAAGGTGAAGAATGGTAGAATTTGCCGTCCGATGCTTTGTCTTACGCGAGAGGAGATTGTGAATTATTTGGCGGAAAAAAGGCAAGATTTTGTGACAGATTCCAGCAACTTGGACGAGTGTTTCTTGAGAAATAAAATTCGCCTCAAGCTCATCCCCTTGCTCCAGGAACTCAACCCGAAGGCCTGCGGAAATATTCTTCAAAGCTCTCTGTTTTGCAAGGATTTTGTTGATGACTACAACGCTATGTTAAACAGAAGGTTGCAAGATTTCATTAAAGTTGAGGACGAGAAAGTGTTTCTGCCGTTTTCTCTTTTTGAAAGCGAGTCGATGCTCTATTTTTTCTTGCAGAAATATGGCTTTTCCCCTCGGCAGATTCAGCTGCTTCATGACCACAAAAAAGAGGGCTCTGGAAAGTTGTTTCTCTCGGATAGCCACCGTTTGTTGGTTGACAGGAATCAATACATCCTAGAAAAAATTGAAGAGAGCGTGGAGGATTGTCTGGAAATTTCAGGAAGCGGTGAATTCACATACGTTGACGGACTTCGGTTTAGTGTGGATTTATTCTCGGTTGATGAAACTTTTGCAGTCGAAAAAAACAGCGGGGTGGCTTGTCTGGATGCCGATTCTTTTGAGATGCCACTTTGGGTGCGGCGGGTGCGGCGGGGCGACCGCTTCCAGCCTTTTGGAATGCGGGGCACCCAGCTTGTCTCCGATTATTTGACTAACCAAAAGAAAGATTTGTTCTCCAAGTCTCGCCAATTGGTGATGACCGATGCCTCGGGCCGGATTTTGTGGCTGGTGGGCGAGCGGACTTCCGAACTTTGTCGAGTTACGGCGCATACGAGACGTGTCTTAATGGTTAAAATGAAGGAAACCGGGTGTTAAAATGCCCCAGATGATCAAAAGTAGAAAGAAATGATGACAACCAATCTTCGTCGGCGCATAGTTGCGGTTGCTTTGCAGGAGTTCTCCCGGCATGGCATCAAGGCAGTGAAAATGGATGACATTGCGCGCATCCTTTCCATTTCAAAGCGCACGCTTTATCAGGTGTTTGAGGAAAAGCAGCAGCTCTTATTGGAGTGTTTGAAGAGCCGGCGCGAACAAAACTTGCAGTACATGCAGCATTTTGAGCAAAAAGGCTGTAACGTGATCGAGATATTGATTGCTTTTTATCAGTTGAGAATTCGCCAGATGCGTGGCGTGAACCCCTCGTTCTTCTTGGACTTGCAGCGTTATCCTGCGGTAGTCAGCTATTGCCAGGAAAATCGGGAAGATGAGCTTCGGCGCTCGCTCCTGTTCTTTGAGCGTGGGCAGAAAGAGGGTTTCTTTCGTACAGATTTGCATTATGAAATCATTGTCTATGTGGCCCAAAGTGCTATTGAAAACGTAATGTCCAAAAAGCTTTATGAGAAATATTCTCTATCCGAGCTATTCGACACGTTTGTATTGACGCTTGTTCGAGGCGTATGTACGACGAAGGGGATTAAAACCCTGGACACATGCATTGAAAATTTGCCGTCATCGTCAGATTGAGCGATTTTTCCCATGCCTTTTCTGCAATAATTTGTGTTTTTTATGCGTTTTTTCTTGTTCTTTGAAGAAAAATGCGCCTTCAACAGTTTTTTTAATATATTTTAATTGTGCATTATTCGCTATCTCAAGAAGTTTATTGTATTTTTGTACGAGATTTACAAGTATCACAGATAGATTATAGATTTTTAAACTAAAACCAAGAATCAAGATGGCAGAAGCAATGGATATACGCGCCTTGAATGCGCAGATAGAGCAGGAGAGCGCGTTTGTGACAAGTTTGATAACAGGCATGGGGCAGCGAATTGTCGGACAGAAACATTTGGTTGACGCCTTGTTGATCTCTCTCTTGAGCGATGGCCACATCCTTTTGGAGGGAGTCCCTGGACTGGCAAAGACATTGGCAATAAAGACGTTGTCCGAACTGATCGATGCAAAATACAGCCGTATCCAGTTTACGCCGGATCTCTTGCCCGCCGACGTGATAGGGACGATGGTCTATTCTCAGAAAGACGAGTCGTTTAGTGTTAAGAAAGGCCCCGTCTTTGCCAACTTTGTATTAGCAGACGAAATCAATCGTGCGCCGGCAAAGGTGCAGAGTGCCTTGCTTGAAGCCATGCAAGAACATCAAGTGACCATTGGCGACCACACGTTTGTCTTGCCGGAGCCGTTTTTGGTCATGGCAACCCAAAATCCAATTGAGCAAGAAGGAACTTATCCCCTGCCAGAGGCACAGTTGGACCGTTTCATGATAAAAGCCGTCATAGACTATCCGACACTTGAGGAAGAAAAACAAATTATTCGCAACCATGTCAGCGAAGAGCAGCCCCCGTTGTCACCATTGGTGGACACGGCATCCATCATGCGCGCCCGCCAAGTGGTAAAGCAAGTGTATTTGGACGAAAAAATAGAACAATACATTGCAGACATCGTCTTTGCCAGCCGTTTCCCAGAGCGCTACGGCATGAAGGACATGAAAGACATGATTGAATTTGGCGGAAGCCCCCGCGCCAGCATCAATTTGGCGAAAGCAGCCCGGGCATACGCCTTCATCCGCCATCGCGGCTATGTCGTGCCCGAAGACGTGCGCGCGGTGGCCCATGATGTCTTGCGCCATCGCATAGGCTTGTCTTACGAGGCAGAGGCAGTGAATGTGACGACAGAGGAAATGGTCAGCAATATTTTGAACAATGTGGAAGTGCCTTGACGGTAGATGTCGGCTGGTTTTCAACATTTTCAAGCGATTTTAACGATAAGCGGTAGTGGAAACATCGGAGATACTGAAGAAAGTACGCAAAATAGAGATAAGAACCCGCGGGCTTAGCTCTAACATCTTTGCCGGGCTGTATCGCTCGGCCTTTCGGGGCAGGGGAATGACCTTCAGCGAAGTTCGGGCGTATCAGTTTGGCGATGACGTGCGCGACATTGACTGGAATGTGACCGCCCGTTTGAACAACCCCTATGTCAAGGTGTTCGAGGAGGAGCGTGAATTGACCGTGATGCTGCTGGTGGACGTCTCCGGGTCGTTAAATTTCGGCACGACCAACCAATTCAAGCGTGACATGGCGGCAGAAATCGCTTCGACCTTGGCGTTTAGCGCCATCCAAAACAACGATAAGATTGGAATGGTGCTGTTTTCGGATAAAATAGAGAAGTACATTCTTCCGAAAAAAGGCAGAAAGCATATTCTTTATCTCGTTCGTGAGTTGCTCGAGTTCCAGCCGGAAAGTCAGCAAACGGACATCAAAGTGGCAGTGGAGTTCTTGCGGAAAGTCATCAAACGCCGCTGCACCGCCTTTTTGATGAGCGATTTTCATTATCGATCGGAAAGTTTTGAGGATGTCCTGAAAATCTGTGCCCAGAAACACGACACTGTTGCCATCCAATTGTACGACCATCGTGAGAAAGAACTGCCCAAAGTAGGTTTGATGAACGTCATTGATGCTGAAACCGGCGACACCATGTGCATTGACACCAACAGCGAGGGCGTGCACCGCCGCTATGTGTCCGGCTGGATGGAACGGCAACAGGCCTTGAAGCAAATCCTCACCCGCAGCAAAGTCGACTATGTGAGCATCTCAACGGGTGATGACTATGTGAAATCCTTGATGAAATTGTTTAACATGCGGGCATACTAAAAGGAAATGTGATGAAAAGAAGTCTGTTCATATTGATTGCCATTATTTTCAGCGTCCTCGGCAGCCGCGCCCAAGTGGTCGTCGATGCCAGAATCGACTCGATACAAATTCTCATCGGCAATCAGACTCAGCTCCATCTCATCGTGATGCTGAAAAAAGGCATGAAGGTCGCATTTCCCCATTATGAACCTTTGCAACACCTCACACCTGGGGTTGAAGTGCTTGGCCACAAGGACGACACATTGGCCGTGAAAGGCAACAAGGACGTCCTCCGCATCGAGCGTCATTTTGTGCTGACTTCTTTCGACGAGAACCTGTATGCCATCCCGCCTTTGGACGTCAAGGTCAACGGGAAGACATATTCCACCAAGCAATTGGCATTGAAAGTGATAACGATGGACGTCGACACGCTACATCCGGAGAATTTCTACCCTCCCAAGGATGTGCAGAACAACCCTTTTTCATGGGACGAGTGGATGCCAGTATTTCTGCTCCTGTTTATTGTCTCGCTTCTACTGGCGACCTCATTTTTCCTTAACGAGAAACGCCGGTCAGCGCCCAAGATGGTGGAAGCCAATAAGCCGGCCATCAAGCTGCTGCCACATCAATGGGCCATGCAGGAAATTGACGGGCTGAAGTCGGAAGCCTCAGCAAATATGCTCGACCAAAAGACCTTCTACACCAGCCTCACAGGTATTTTGCGCCAGTACATTGACCAGCGTTTCGGCTTCCGGGCGATGGAAATGACATCTTGCGAGCTGATAGAAAAGCTAAGACAAGAAGAGCGGAAAACGATGATTGAAGACTTGGCTGAGCTCCTGGATACTGCCGACATGGTCAAATTTGCCAAATTTACGACAGATGAAAGCAATCTTCATTTGCAGTCCGCCGTCGATTATGTGGAACAGACCAAACAGGAAGGGGAGTTGCCCCACACAATGGACACACGCCATCATGAGACCGTCGCGAATCCTGTGCGTAAAAAACTATTGATGGCTATTTCGACCATCGCCATTATAATTATGGCATTGTTGGGAATAGTTGCCCATCGTCTAATAGAATTGTTGTGATGACCTCGTTAATAGATTTGAAGTATGACGTTTGCCAATAAAGAATATTTCCTGCTGCTGTTGCTCTTGATACCATACTTGGTGTGGTTTGTGAGACTCCAGAAGACGCATGAGCCCCTCTTGCGCATCAGCGACAGCCATTCTTTAAGCCGTGGCGCTCGCGGCGCGCGTGCCCGTCTGCGCCATCTGCCCTTGTTGTTCCGCATTCTTGCCCTGGTTTTCATCGTCATCGTTTTGGCACGTCCGCAAACTTCTTTTTCATGGAACAAAAAACATGTTGAGGGCATCGACATCATGCTGGCAATAGATGTTTCGACCAGTATGCTTGCCCAAGACCTGCGCCCCAACCGTCTGGAGGCCGCCAAGAAAGTGGCAACCACCTTTATCAACGACCGTCCGACCGACAACATCGGCTTGACCATTTTTGCAGGCGAGGCATTTACACAGTGCCCGATGACGCTAGACCATCAAGTGCTGTTGAACTCATTCCATGCCATCCGTGCGGACATTGCCCAACAAGTCATAGAAGACGGTACAGCCATCGGAATGGGGCTTGCCAATGCTGTCTCGCGCTTGAAAGAGTCAAAAGCCAAGAGCCGGATCATCATTCTTTTGACCGACGGCAGTAACAACACCGGCGACCTCTCGCCGCTCACCGTTGCTCAGATGGCAAAATCGTTTGGCATTCGAGTATACACCATCGGCGTTGGCACCGACAAAGTGGCGCCTTATCCGATGATGGTTGCCGGAAGTGTTCATTATGTGAATATGCCAGTGGAAATTGATACTGAAACGCTGAAAAAAATTGCGGCGATGACGGGTGGAAGCTTTTACCGCGCCACCAATGTCGCAGAATTACAGCAGATTTACAAGGATATCGACAAGTTGGAGAAGACGAAATTTAACAAGACCTCGTTCTCAAAACGTTATGAGGCTTATCTTCCCTTTGCCGTAATAGCCTTGATATTATTATTGTTAGAGTTGATTTTAAGGCTGAAGGTTTTTCAGCGCGTACCATAGATTAAAAAAAATAGAACGTGTTTAGATTCGAGGAACATAATTATTTGTGGCTATTGTTGTTAATCCCGCTTTTGCTGTTGCTGGGGATTAACGCCTTCCGCACGCGCCGGAGAAAGCTTGCTCGCCTGGGCGAAAAGCCTTTGATCAGGGCAATGTCGCATCGTGTGTCGGCACAGCGGCGCCGGGTGAAGTTTTATTTGTGCCTGCTTGCCGTGGCCATGCTTGTTTTGACCTTGGCACGCCCACAAGTAGGCACGGTGGTGAGCAGCGACAAGCGTTCCGGACTAGAAATTATGGTAGCCTTGGATATCAGCCGCTCAATGATGGCGGAAGACGTTTCCCCCTCCCGCTTACAGAAGAGTAAAATGATGATAGAACAACTCATCAACAGCTTTGTAGACGATAAAATAGGGCTGGTTGTCTTTGCCGGGGATGCTTTTGTGCAACTGCCTTTGACCATGGACCATGTCACGGCGAAGATGTTCCTGCAAACCGTTAATTGCAACATCGTCAGCGATCAAGGAACGGACATTGCCCAAGCCATTGATTTGGCCTCAAGAAGTTTTACCTCAAATACGGCAATCGGCAAGGTAATCATCTTGGTGACCGATGGCGAAGACCATGAAGGAGGCGTTGAAGAAGCAATCGCAGAAGCGAAAAAGCGCGGCATCCACACGTTTGTCCTGGGGGTGGGGAAGACGGAGGGCGCACCGGTGCCCGTTGGTGGGGGGAAATACCTCAAAGATGAGAACAACGAGCATGTGCTGTCGGCCCTGAACGAGCAGATGTGCAGGCAAATAGCCGAAAAGGGCGGCGGCAAATACATCCATGTGGTCAGTGGAAATGCGGCACAGAAGGCGTTGAACCATTCACTCTCAAAGTTGCAGAAAGGAGAGGTACAAGACATCACTTACGATGAGTTTGCCGAGCAGTTTCAGCTGTTTGCACTGTTCACGTTTATCCTGTTGGCAGTGGAAATGTGTATTCGTGAGGCAGAAAACCTCTTTTTTAGACGCATAAACTTGTTTAAAAGAAAGCATTGACATGGTAAGAGTATTGCTGAACATAATCCTATTGCTGACATTGGCGACAACGGCTTGTGCACAAGACGACCGCCAGGGCATTCGCAGGGGCAATCGGTTGTATCGAAAAAGTGAGTTCGCACTCTCCGAGACAGAATACCGGAAAGCCGTTTCTGAACGGGCAAATAACCCGCAAGCCATTTATAACCTCGGTTGTGCACTGATGATGCAAGAGAAAGACTCGCTGGCTGTTGACATGTTCAAGAAGGCAGCCCAATTGGAGCCGACCCCCAGGCGCCGCGCGATGGCCTTTCATAACATTGGCGTAATTTTTCAAAACCGGCAAGCTTATGCCGAGGCCATTGAGGCTTATGCACAATCGTTGAGGAACAATCCTGGCGATGACGAGACGCGCTATAACCTGGCTTTATGCCAGAAATTGCTGAAACAAAGCCCAAGTCAGCAAAATCAGCAAGGGGGAGGCGGCAATGGCGACCAGAAAGACAAGAAGCAGGACGAGAAGGGCAAAAATGACAATAAAAAAGATCAAAA
>ONQK01000189.1 GCA_900319895.1 uncultured Prevotella sp.
AGAAGAACGCAAGGACTACGTTTTCGTCGGATTCGATTTCAACGGGGCAAAAGGGCATTACGAGCTCTTGGAAGCCTGGAAAATCCTCCATAAACAGGGAATACGTCAAAGGCTGCACCTGACCGTTGACAAAAATAATAAGATCTTCACAGACAAACTGGACAGACTCGTCCAACAAGGAATAGACATCGTAAACCACGGCCCGCTGCCTTTTGAACAGGTCATTCAGCTATACGGCAAATCCAAAGCTACCGTATACCCCTCGCACAACGAAAGCCTTGGCTTGGGAATCATCGAAGCCATCGAGGCAGGATGTGACGTCATCGGGGCAGACCTGCCCTACACCTACTCCGTGTGCCAGCCCTCTGAGATTTTCGAGCCCTACGACCCAAAATCAATCGCGGAAGCTGTCAGCAGATACGAAAACGGGAAAAGCCCACGGTCTGAATTGCAAATTTCCAATCAAATAGACCAACTCATCAAACTGATAACATCCATCCCGCAACAACGCGACGCATAGCCCGAAAATCGCCCACAAAACGCCAAGAAAGCTGCTTTTTACCCCCAAAAAGGACAAAGTCCAAGGAAAAATCAACCCGACAAAGCACAGAAGCCCTCAAATAGGCATATTTATTGACCGAAAATTTTATTTATTCAAAGATTTGCATTACCTTTGCAACAGTAAAAATACAACACTTACCATTCTAAGTAAATAATTGAACAAAATCTATGGACGCTGTTTTTAAAGATAAAATTTTACTCATCACCGGCGGCACCGGATCGTTTGGCAACGCCGTCCTGCGCCGTTTTCTCAACTCGGACATCAAAGAAATACGCATTTTCTCGCGCGATGAGAAAAAACAAGACGACATGCGGCATGCCATCCAAAACCCGAAAGTAAAATTTTACATCGGCGACGTCCGCACGAAAAACTCCGTTGACGTAGCCATGAAAGGAGTTGACTACGTCTTCGCCGCCGCCGCCTTGAAACAGGTTCCCTCCTGCGAGTTCTTCCCCACAGAAGCCGTGCGCACCAACATCATCGGCACAGAAAACGTATTGCTCTCTGCCATTGAGCACGGCGTGAAAAGCGTCGTCGTACTGTCTACCGACAAAGCTGCCTACCCCATCAACGCCATGGGGATGAGCAAGGCACTCATGGAGAAAGTCGCCATAGCCAAAGGCCGCGAGTTGGGAGAGAATGCCAGTACAACCATCTGCTGCACACGTTACGGCAACGTCATGGCAAGCAGGGGAAGCGTCATCCCACTATGGGTGGACCAAATGACGGAAGGCAAGCCTATCACCATCACAGACCCCAACATGACAAGGTTCATGATGACCCTGGACGACGCCGTCGACCTCGTGCTTTACGCCTTTCAGCACGCACATAACGGCGACCTGTTCGTACAAAAGGCACCGGCCGCGACGCTCGAGACACTCGCACAAGCCCTAAAAGAAACATACGGCGCCATCAAGCCCGAATATGCCAATGCAGAAGTAAAGGTCATCGGCACACGACACGGCGAGAAATTATACGAGACACTGGTCACACGCGAAGAGATGGTACGCGCCATAGACATGGGCAACTACTATCGGATACCCTGCGATACACGCGACCTGAATTACGACAAATTCTTCTCCGAGGGAAACGAAGAGATCGGCAAGTCCGAAGACTACCACTCACACAACACCAAACGGCTTGACGTAAAGGAGATGAGAGAAATGCTCCTGCGACTTCGATTCATCCAAGAAGACCTGGGCATCATCCCAAGGGCCAAAGCGCGCGAAATACGTTCTGAATAACTAACCGAAGAAAAAAACTAAACCATGAAAATCCTAATCATAGAAGCCACAGGCATGGTCGGACACGTCGTCGCGCTATACCTCCAGGAAAAAGGACATCAAATTTCCAGCTACGAAGGTTCCCTGCACGACGAAAAGATGCTGGCAGAAACGCTCGAGAAAGGACAATATGACGCAGTCGTCAACTGCGCTGCCATCATCAATCAATTTGCAGACGAAGACCCCGCAGAAGCAGTGTACATCAACAGCTACCTGCCCCATTTGCTGGAAAAACTGACGAAAAACAGCCACACCATAGTCGTACACCGCAGCACCGACTGCGTCTTCTCAGGGAAAAAAGGGAAATACACGGTGGCAGACAAGCCAGACGCAGAAAGCTTTTACGCCCGCACCAAAGCCATCGGAGAGCTCGAGAATCCAAAAGACATCACTATTCGCACCTCGTTAATCGGGCCAGAAAAAAGGGCAGAAGGCATCAGCCTGCTCAACTGGTTCCTGCAACAAGAAGGAGAAGTGAAAGGCTTTGCCAATGCAATCTGGACAGGGCTCACCACGCTGGAATTTGCCAAACAAATAGAAGCTTTATTAAGAAAAAAAGCACACGGGACATTCCATCTCGTGCCCCAGAAAGCCATCAGCAAACACGACTTGCTGCATCTCTTCAACCAATACTTCCCCAAAGGAAGGAACATCATCCGCATTGAAAACCAATTGGTAGACAAGTCCCTACAGCAGGATTTGGGCGGGAACGAGCTCCACATCGCCGATTACCAAACCCAGATTGCCGAAATGGCAGCATGGATAAAGGAACACCAGGAACTTTACCCGAAATACTATCGAATATAATAAAACATCAATAAATTACAACATTATGAACAAGTTGAAACTAATGATTGTCATGGGCACACGCCCTGAAATTATTAAGCTGTCGGAAATCATCAAAAAATGCGACAAGTATTTTGACCTGAAAATCGTCCACACAGGACAAAACTACGATTATAACCTCAATAAACTTTTTTTTGAAGAGCTGGGACTGCGCGAGCCCGACTTTTACCTCGGCGTTGTAGGCGAAAACCTTGGACAAACCATGGGCAACGTCCTGGCAAAGTCCTATGAACTCTTTGAGGCCGAAAAGCCAGATGCCGTGCTCGTGCTGGGCGACACCAACTCATGCCTGTGCGTCATCTCGGCCAAACGCCTGAAAATACCCATATTCCATCTCGAGGCAGGCAACCGATGCAAGGACGAGAACCTGCCAGAGGAAGTCATCCGCAGAATCGTAGACGTGACCAGCGATGTCAACCTCTGCTACAGCGAAAATGCACGCAAGTACATCCTCGACCAAGGCGTACGGCCAGAATACACCTACTGCGTGGGCTCGACCATGGCGGAAGTACTCACCGCCAATATCGACAAGATCAACAACAGCGACGTACTGGCCAAACTCGGGCTGGAACCCCGAAAATACATACTGCTCTCGGCGCACCGCGAAGAAAACATTGACATTGAAGCCAACTTCTTCTCACTGATGAATGCCGTCAACGCCATGGCAGAACGATACGACATGCCCATACTCTACAGCTGCCATCCACGCTCAAAAAAATACATTGAACAACGAGGATTCAAGTTCGACAAAAGAGTCATCCAGCATCAGCCACTCGGCTTCTTCGACTACAACAAGCTCCAACAGAATGCCTTCTGCGTTGTTTCCGACTCAGGAACCATTCCCGAGGAAGGCAGCTACTTCAAGTTCCCCGCCGTGTCCATCCGCACCAGCACTGAACGCCCGGAAGCCATGGACAAAGGCATATTCACCATCGGTTCCATCACATCCGAACAAGTATTGCAGGCCGTCGACCTGGCGGTGTCCATGAATGCCAACGGCGACAACGGCATTACCGTTCCGGCATACGCAGACGAAAACGTGTCGACCAAAGTGGTGAAAATCATCCAATCATACACCGGAATCGTCAACAAAATGATATGGAGAAAGCTTTAAAATGAAACAAAAACTGTGGATCTTATCTGAACTGTTCTACCCGCAAGAGAGCACCACTTCATTTATTCTGACCAACATTGCCAACCAAATGGCACAGAAATATGAAGTCAACGTCATCTGTGGGCCAAGCAAACGCCAGGCAACAGACACCATGACACTGGACGAGCGCGTCAACGTCCATCGAATCAACAAGTGCGACTACAGCAAAAATAAAATATGGACACGCGTCATCCGCTTGTTCTCCATCAGCCTGATGATGGCGTGGAAACTAAACA
Organism: uncultured Prevotella sp.; assembly: GCA_900319895.1. Taxonomy (GTDB): domain Bacteria; phylum Bacteroidota; class Bacteroidia; order Bacteroidales; family Bacteroidaceae; genus Prevotella. The sequence continues at coordinate 4,081 of ONQK01000189.1, forward strand.
GAAAATGCAAAAAGGGAGAAAAAGTGCTGTTGATAACCAACCCCGCACCCCTCATCGTGTTCATACCCATGCTCAAGGCGCTCAAAAGATTCGAGCTCACCATCCTGGCACAGGACATCTTCCCGGAAAACACCATCGCGGCAAAAATCTTCAAAAACAGGAAATCAACCTGCTACCGGCTGCTCAAGTCGTTTTTCGACAAATCCTATGCCAAGGCAGACAAAATCATCGTCTGCGGAAGGGACATGAAAGAGGTCGTCCTGCAAAAGACCAAAGGCAAGGTGGGAGAAGAAAAAGTCACCACCATCTGCAACTGGGCAGACTTTGAATTCATCACACCACAG
>ONQK01000201.1 GCA_900319895.1 uncultured Prevotella sp.
ACCCTCACGGTTGACAGCATGCGTATAGACACAGTCAAGCTGGTGATAATGTCGGATGCCAATCAGACGAACTTCAAAGCACAGGTCTGCAACAATAAAAACAATCCGCAATACGTCTTCAATGCCTTGTTTGACGGCGGCATTCATGAAAAGGGCGCCTTTACGAACACTAAGATTTATGACTCCGACAACCGTTTGGGCGTTGACCTGGGCGTTACGGCGTTGATGGAGGAAGATGGGCTGCGGTTGCGGCTCCAAGGCACCAATCCCGTGTTAGGATACAAAACTTTTTCAGCCAATGACGACAACTATATCTTTTTAGGTGACGACAAGCATGTGTCTGCCTTCATGCGGCTGGTGGCTGCCGACGGGACAGGCGTCCAGGTCTACAGCGACGATGGAAGTAGCGCACAACAAGACATCACCTTGAGCTTGAACCGTTTTGACTTGACGGAAATCATGTCGGTAATCCCTTATACGCCCGATATTTCGGGCATTATGAACGGTGACTTCCATTTCATACAGACCGATGATGCCATTTCCGTGTCTTCATCAATCACGATTGACGACTTTTTCTATGAAAAAAGCCCGATGGGCGATCTTGGCAGCGAGTTGGTCTATATGCCTAAAGATGACGGTTCCCATTATGTTGACGGCATTTTTTACCAAAACCAGCGTGAAATTTGCACGCTGACGGGCACTTATCAGGCTAAAGGAAGGGGATACTTGGACGCTGTCATGCATTTGGACCGCACGCCGATGGGCCTGCTGAACGGTTTTGTCCCTGATAAGATTTTAGGTTTTAAGGGTTATGCAGAAGGCGACCTTACGCTGAAAGGCGAGATGCTTAAACCACAAATAAACGGCGAGATATTGCTTGACTCGGCATACATGTTCAGCGAGCCATACGGGATTGAATTGCGTTTTGACAATGACCCGGTGCGCATCCAAAAGAGCAAACTGTTGTTTGAAAACTTTGAAGTCTATTCACACAATGAAACACCGTTGACCCTGGCAGGATTCTTGGACATGTCCGACTTGGAGAAAATGAAGCTGGACTTGCGTATGCAGACGCGCAACTTCCTGCTGGTGGATGCTAAGGAAAATCATCGTTCGGAGACTTATGGCAAAGTATTCGTGAACTTTTTCGGGCGGATGAACGGGTTGGTGTCGAACCTCAAGATGAGGGGCAAGCTGGATGTACTTGGAAACACAGACGTTGTCTATGTCTTGCGTGATTCCCCCTTGACCACGGACACACAACTCGACGATTTGGTGAAATTCACCAATTTCAGCGATACAACCTTGCAACATGTGGTGACACGACCGCCATTGAGCGGTTTTGACATGGACCTGTCTGTCGGCATAGACCAAGGTGCGCGAATCAAGTGTGAGCTTAATGCCGAGCACACCAACTACGTCGATTTGCAGGGAGGCGGCGAATTGCGCATGAAATACACCTCTGCCGACAATCTGCGCCTGAACGGCCGCTACACTTTAAATAATGGAGAGATGAAATACTCTTTGCCCATTATACCGCTAAAAACGTTTACCATCCAAGACGGTAGCTATATTGAGTTTACGGGAGAGCCCATGAATCCGACGTTGAACATCACTGCAACCGAACAGACGAAAGCCTCTGTATCATCGGGCGGCGAGAATGGGCGCATGGTGGCCTTCGATTGTGGCGTGGTCATTACAAAGACGTTGAACGACATGGGGCTCGAATTTATCATTGACGCGCCAGAAGACATAACGGTACATAGCCAACTGGCATCAATGACGCCTGAGGAGCGGGGGAAGATAGCGGTGACGATGTTGACAACGGGAATGTTCCTCGCAGATGGAAATACCAACAACTTTACCATGAACACGGCACTCAGCGCGTTTTTGCAGAATCAAATCAATGCGATTTCCGGTAATGCCCTGCGTACGCTAGACCTCTCGTTTGGCATGGACAATGCTACGGACATGACAGGGCGTATCCACACGGACTATTCTTTCAAGTTTGCCAAACGCTTTTGGGACAATCGTCTTCGAATAGTCATCGGCGGCAAAGTCTCGTCGGGGTCGGACGCTTACCGCAAAAACGACTCTTTTTTTGAGAATGTCACCTTTGAATACCGACTCAACCAGCAGTCAAACAAATACATGAAAGTTTTTTATGACCGAGAAGGATACGACTGGCTTGAGGGGGACATCGCGAAATATGGCGTCGGATTTATTTGGAAGAGAAAACTGCAGCATTTCAAGGATATTTTCAAGTTTAAGTCCGAAAAACCAGTGATGCGCCAGCGGCAGACAAGTCAAAGAAACGACTCGATAACGATAAAACCATGAGGATAAAGGAAAAAATAATATATTTGCTCGGATTTGGTGCAGCCATGTACTTCTTTTCATCGTGCTCAACCACCGACTGCGTTCCGGAGGGCGACCAATTGTTCACGGGTTTGAACAAAATCAAATACCAAAATTATGAAAAGAACAACCACTTCCATTCGATGCAGGAAGAGGTCGAGGCCGCTTTGGCAACACCGCCCAATGGCGCACTTTTCGGCAGCTCCTATCACCGGAGCCCGTTCCAGTTCAGACTTTGGGTTTGGGACAAGTTCTCGAAAGACGATTCGCCCTTGGGCAAGTGGCTGACCAAATCGTTTGGACGTGCACCGGTATTGATGAGCTGGGTCAATCCTCAGCTCCGCTCTTCAGTGGCAAAGGAGGTCTTGAGGATGCATGGCTATTTCAGGGGAGATGTTGGCTATGAAGTAGTCAAACAAGACGAAGAGGCCAAAAAGGCAAAGATTTCGTACGTCGTGCGACCCGGCCACTTGTTCACGATTGACACGATTGCTTATGTTAACTTTCCCTCTTCGGCAGACAGCCTGATAGAAAGTACGAAGTCAGAAGCCTTGATTCGACCAGACGCTCCATTTGACGTGGAAACGCTGGATGCGGAGCGCACGCGGTTGGCGACACTTTTCAGGAACAACGGCTATTACTATTACCAGCCCGATTATTCTTCCTATTTGGCAGACACCTTTAGTGTGCCAGGAAAGGTTCAATTGCGGCTGCAAATGGCCGACAGCATTGACGAAAAGGCACTCAGGCAGTGGTATGTCGGAAAAATCAATGTCAATTACCGCAAGCGGTTCATGGAAACATTGCGCGACTCGCTGCGACGCAGGAATTTCATGATCCGTTTCAACGGCAAGCGCCCTCCCATCCGAACGCGTGTGCTGTTTAATAGCTTCAAAATCCGCTCCAATCGACCATACAGTTATGAAAAACACATGGAGTCGGTCAGCAAAATGTCCTCAAACGGGCTTTTCAGCATGGTGGACTTTGTTTTCACCCCCCGGGACAGCTCAGCCAATTGTGATACGCTCGACCTGACGGTGAATTGTGTCTTCGACAAGCCTTATGATTTCTATATCGAGACCAATGCTGTGGGTAAAACCAACGGTAAAATAGGGCCGCAGTTCGTGTTGGGCCTTGCCAAACGTAATTTTTTAAAGGGCGGTGAGACTTTTGACTTCAACATACATGGTTCATACGAGTGGCAGACCAGTGGACGTGGAAAAAGCAAAGGTTCTAGGATGAATTCTTATGAATACGGTGCTGACGCCTCATTGGAACTTCCCCGTTTGCTGCTTCCGTTCAAGTTAAGACGGCGCTTTTTCACACCGCCGTCAACAGTGTTGAAAGTATCAACAAACACAATCAATCGTGCTGACTTTTTCAAACGGCACATCGTCTCTGGTGAAATGAGCTATAAGTTCCAGAAAACCAGCACGACGCGCCACGTCTTCAGCCCTTTGATACTAGATTATGAATACATGATCCGTACGACTTCGGAATTTGACAAAATCTTGGTCGAAAACCCTTATTTGCAAGTGTCTATGCGCGACCAATTCGTCCCGAAGCTCCGTTATTCGTTCAATTACAGCAGTCCGCCGACTTATAGGAACCCGATATTCTGGGAGACAACGTTTAGCGAGGCCTCAAATATCCTTTCGCTGGGCTATTTGGTGGCAGGGAAGAAGTGGAACACAAAGGAAAAGACGATGTTTAAGAATCCGTATGCACAATTCTTGAAACTGGAAACAAATTTCAGCAAAACCTGGGCCATCGGAGAGCATTCCAGTCTGGTCGGACACGTCAACGCAGGTGTAATTTATTCGTATGGAAACGCCTCACAGTCACCTTATACAGAACAATTCTATGTCGGAGGGGCAAACAGCATCCGGGCATTTACGGTGCGCACCATCGGGCCGGGGCGATATTATACGGACGACTCCCAGTTGTCGTACATGGATCAAACAGGCGACTTGAAGCTGCTTTTCAACCTGGAATACCGAATGCGTCTTTTTGGCAGTTTGCATGGAGCTGTTTTCTTGGATGCCGGAAATGTATGGACCTTAAAAGAGGATAGCTATCGACCCAATTCTACATTGAACTTGAAGCGGCTGCATGAAGACATGGGGGTGGGGACAGGTGTCGGCTTGCGTTACAATTTCGACTTTTTTGTCATCCGACTAGATTGGGGAATTGGCCTGCATGTGCCTTATGAAACAGGAAAAAACGGATTTTACAACATTAGGAAATTTAAGGATGGGCAAAGTATCCATCTTGCAATCGGATACCCTTTTTAAGCCTGTATATCAGTTGTTTGCTGGTTTTCATTAAAGTCTTTAAGCAAATTGGAGATGTTTTTTTTCCAAGATAAAAAATCTTTTGCCTTTTTTATATTTTGCCAATTACTGATTTATGTGTATCTTTGCACGACTCTTTATGAAATCAAATAAAATAGTGAATATGAAACCTACACTTTTATTGTTAGCGGCAGGCATGGGGAGCCGGTATGGCGGCCTGAAACAGTTGGACGGCGTTGGCCCGAATGGGGAGACAATCATGGATTATTCTATTTATGACGCTATTCAGGCTGGTTTTGGAAAAATTGTTTTTGTTATTCGGAAAGATTTTGAGCAAGATTTTCGTGAACGAGTGCTGTCGAAGTACGAAGGCCATGTGCCGGTGGAGCTGGTCTTTCAGTCTTTGGACAAGCTGCCGGCGGGCTTTTCTATTCCGGATGGGCGTGAGAAGCCCTGGGGCACGAACCATGCAGTGCTGGTGGCGAAAGACGTGATAAAAGAGCCGTTTTGCGCGATTAATTGTGACGATTTTTATAGCCGTGACACGTTTATGGCGATGGGCAAGTTTTTGTCGTCGTTGCCAGTTGGTAGTTGCGGAAAATATGCGATGGTCGGTTTTAGGATTGGTAATACATTGTCGGAAAACGG
>ONQK01000013.1 GCA_900319895.1 uncultured Prevotella sp.
AATAAAAACAATTAAAAACATAGAATTATGAAACGCTTTTTTATTACATTTTTCGCGATGATTGCAATAGCAGCATCAACAAATGCCAACAACCTTAATAGTGTAAGAGACGAAGCGCTCATGCACATCGACCATTACAAAAATCTTTATCACGGATATGACTGGAAGGCAAAAAAGCGCGCCGAAAAGGAATGGAAAAAAGAGATGAAGAAAAGACAAGAATGGGAAAGGAAGCGCAGGAAAGAAATCGAGAAAAGACGCAAAAAAGAATGGGAAAGAAAACGCCAACTCGAAAAAAAACGCAGAAAAGAGTGGGAAAAGCGCCAAGAATGGAAGAGAAAAAAAGAATGGGAGAGAAGACGCAGGGCTTGGGAAAGGAAAAAAGAGCTTGAAAAGCGTAGAGAATGGGAAAGAAAACACAGAAGAGACTGGGACAAAAAGCACAAAAAAGACTGGGAGAAACGTGACAGGAGAAATTGGGAAAAGCAAAACGACAGAAAAGACAAAAACAAGAGATGGAAAGTCATTAGATAAAACTTAGAATTCCCTATTTTATATATACCTTCAGCATTCTGAAGTCAAGACAAGGAAGCTCAAACAGAGTTTCCTTGTCCTATGTTCGCAAACAACGGCGCGACCGAGCGCCACATGCAACCAATGCGAAGAAGCTTGGGGCTTTAAACGTATGACGGTTGACTATGTGTTGTCTGCAAAACGCTTCAAAATCTCATCGTAGGCATCAATGCGGCGGTCGCGCAAGAAGGGCCACCAGCGGCGCACTTGCTCGCTGCGCCCCATGTCAACCTCCACCACCTGGGAAACCTCATCTGTGGCTGAGGCACGGAAAAGCAGTTCGCCCTGGGGGCCTGCGACAAACGAACTTCCCCAGAATTGTATGCCCCTTGTCTGTCCGGAAGGGTCGGCTTCATACCCAACCCTATTGACCGTCACAACCGGGAGGCCGTTGGCAACGGCATGACCTCGTTGCACAATCGTCCATGCCTCGCGCTGCCGGCCTTGCTCCTCCGGGGCATCAGAAGACTCAAACCCGATGGCGGTGGGATAAATCAAGATTTCTGCACCTTTTAGGGCCATCAGCCGGGCCGCCTCAGGATACCACTGGTCCCAGCAGACGAGCACACCTAAACGTCCCAACGATGTCTGGATGGGCTCAAAGCCTAAGTCGCCAGGGGTGAAATAAAACTTTTCATAGTAAGCCGGATCATCGGGTATGTGCATTTTCCTGTATTTTCCGGCAATACTTCCGTCGTTTTCAAAAACCACTGCCGTATTGTGATAAAGCCCTGGGGCGCGCCTTTCGAACAGCGATGCCACTAGGACGATGGCGTTTTTGCGTGCCAGTTCACCAAAAAATGTCGTGGAAGCCCCCGGTACGGACTCTGCCAAATCGAACAAATCGACATTTTCCGTCTGACAGAAATAAAGTGCATTGTGTAACTCCTGCAAAACGACCAACTGGGCGCCCTGGGCTGCCAATTGCTCGATTTTCTGTGCCAGCCGATGTTGGTTGTCTGCGACATCAGCCACGTTATGTTGCTGTATGATTCCGATGTTTATTTTTCTCATGTCGTAAAGGGTTTGGTCAATTATTTTTCGTGAACGCGCCGGCTGGGAACTGCATGGTCAGACAGTGGATTGAGCCATGCTGCAGGATGATGGTCCGTGCATCCAGCGGGATGATTTTCCGGTTTGGGAAAGCCTCTGCGATGACCTCAAGCGCCTGGCGGTCAAGGGTCGGCTGATTGTAAGTCGGACAGATGACGGCATTGTTGACAATGAGGAAATTAGCATAAGTCGCTGGCAACCGGTTGCCCTCTTCGTCAAAAATAGGCTCTGGCATGGGCAGTTCCAGCAGCCTATAAGCTTTTCCGCTTGTTGTCTGCAAGTCTTCCAGCTGTTTTTTCAGCATTTGGAAGTCATGGTATTGCTCATCGTCAGGATTTTCACATCCCACATACACCAAAGTGTCGTCTGGTGCACAGCGGACAATCGTATCGATGTGTCCATCGGTGTCGTCGCCTGTCAGGTTGCCGTAATCCAGCCAGACGATGCGGTCGGCTCGCAAAAATTCTTTTAACTTTTGCTCAATCTCCTTTTGCCCAAGCGGCTGATTGCGGCGTGGCGCAAGCAGGCACTGGCTCGTTGTAAAGACAGTACCTTTGCCGTCGCTTTCGATGGCTCCGCCTTCCAACACGAAATCGGCATGTTCTTCCATTCTGCCATCCAAGATGCCCGCCTCAAACACTCGACGGTTAATGGCATTGTCCAAGTCAGACGGGAATTTTCCACCCCATCCGTTGAAGCAAAAGTTCAGGAAGAGATTCCCATTTTTCCCTTGCAGCGTGATCAGGGCATGGTCGCGCGCCCAAGTGTCGTTGCTCGCAGCTTGTACGAACTTCAAATCCGTCAACAAGTCGGCACTTAAGTCTGCCATCAACCTTGCACGCGTCTGTTCCACGTTGGGCGTTACAATGAGCACAGGTTCAAAAGGCACGATGGCGCGGACTAGCTCTACGAATGTCTGCGTGATGGCATCCAGGCAATAGTTCCAGTCGCTGTTTTCGTGTGGCCAAGTCAGCTGCACCGCGCTTTGTGGCGCCCATTCTGCCGGCAAGGCATAGTTGTCATGATGGTTTTCAGTGGCAAAAAGCATGATTCAATACGTCTTCTCGTGCTGCAAAGATAAAAATTTTCGGACAAAAAAGCCCATTGTCAGTGAATTATTCCCTTTTCAAGTCAGTGATTGCTGTTTTTTTAGTCTATTTTATC
>ONQK01000083.1 GCA_900319895.1 uncultured Prevotella sp.
TAAGACAGACGCATGGTGAAGTTGGCGTCGGAGTAGTGGGGCAAGTCTTCCTCCATCCGCACTTTGGCATCGCAAAGATAGCGCTCCTGGTCAGCAATTTCTTCTGAGAGGGGCGCGATGATCTCTGCCAGACTGCGGTACACCTCGAACAGGTCTTTTCCAAATTTTATGCCGGGGTCTTTCAGGAAACTGCTGCTCTTATGGTTGATTTTCTTGCCTTTTTTCATCAAGGCAGACTTTTTGTACAGGAAATCGACATATTTTTGATAGTTTCCGCCGAATTTGGTGCGGATGTCCTTGTAGAACGCGGGCAGATAGCGGGCATCCACTTGCTCGGCATAGTTTTTCAGCAATACCGTCAACACTTCCTTGTCCAGTGCCTCGTCCCATGTGTCGCTGTTGTCTTTGAATTCGATGTAGTTTTTCTTTTCATTTCCCTCTACCAATCCTCTTTTTGAGAGGGTGACGGCAACCATGGCACGAGTGGTGAACTCACAGGTGCGGCTGAAGGTCTCGCTCCAGTACATCAGTGTCCTGTAAGCATTGTATTGTTTCTTGTAAAGGCTCTCCAACCGTTCAAAATCCACCGTATGCCGCAATTTGTGGCTGTTTTCTTTCTGCCATTTCTCGATGCGGTGCTCAAATTCCCGTTTTTGTTCAATCAATTGGATGGAGTCGATGCATTTGTTCATGCCGATGGAGTTCTTCCAGTAGTTTGCGCTGGAAGCGTATTTCGAGTCGTATTTGATGCGCACCGCCTCGCTGGCCCGCATGTGTTTGAGCATTACGGCTTGTTTGACGCCGCGCACCTGCGCCCTCGGCTCGTTCTCTGCATCGCGGCGTTGGCGGATGCCGAATGATGACAGGTAGCGCTCGGTGGTTCCAGGGTAGCCGATGGTCATCGCGAAGTCGCCGTCCTTGTATCCTTCCATTGAGATTGGTGCCCAATGTTCCGGACGATAAGGCACGTTGGCTTTTGAATAGTCCGCCGGCCCGTTGGTCTTGGGGTCTGCGTAGATGCGGAATACGGCGAAGTCGCAGGTCTGTCTGGGCCACATCCAATTGTCGGTGTCGCCGCCGAACTTGCCCATGGACTTAGGCACGGTAAACACTAGGCGCACGTCGTTGAATACCCGGTAGGTCGTGGCGTAGTACTTGTTCCCTTCGTAAAAAGGCTTGATTTCGATGCTCAAGGTTGGGTCTGAGGCTTTGACCTCGCGCGACATGGCATTCTCGAGCGAGTCGAGGAACGCATGTTTCTGCATGTTGCCCATCTCTTCAAACCCCTGCGACATGATGTCGTCCGTGATGTCTTTTTGTTCGATCATGAACGACACGAACATGTTTTCGTTGGGTAGCTCCTCGTCAAATGACTTGGCATAAAAACCGTTCAACATGTAGTCGTGCTCCACCGTTGAATGTGAGCGGATGGCCTCGAAGCCGCAGTGGTGGTTGGTGAAAACCAGTCCGTCGGCAGAGACGACAACGCCCGAGCAGAATCCGGAGAAGTTGACTACTGCATTTTTCACGGCATGTTTACCGTAATAAAGGTCGTTGTAAGACAGCTTGAAGCCTTCAGCCTGCATCTGTTGGAAGATGGCGGGCGGCAGGTTGTACAAGGTCCACATTCCCTCGTCGGCTTTACTTGCCGAGAATGTCACAATGCTTAAAAGCAATACAAGTATTTTTTTCATACGCTAAATTGATTATGATTATAAATATGTCTTGTCAAAGATGAAGTCGTTTTTTCAAGCCGGGAAGGTCGCGCTGAAGAATCGTCCACGCAAACAGCATGATGAGCGATGTGTTGACCGTCAGGGCTGCCCAGACGGGGAGCAGGTCGTTGGAAAGGCTCATTATCGTGAACATGACAACGGTTACGGCGACGTAAAACGCCATTGACTTGAGTGGGTAGGCGATGGGATAGTATTTTTGGCTGACGAAATAGGATGCGGCCATGGAAACGGCATAGGCGGCAAAACCTGCCCACGCGCATGCCATGTAGCTGAAATGGGGGATCAACAATATGTCTGTGGTCACAAGTACCACCGCGCCCAGGCCTGAGAACCAAGCTCCCCAGATTGTGCGGTTGGTCAGTTTATACCAAAACGAGAGGTTGAAAAAGATGCCGAACATGATTTCCGCTGCCATTACGATGGGCACCACGCGTAAACCTTCCCAATAGCTGCGTCCGACCAGATGGCGCAGAATGTCCATGTAGCCGATGACGACGAGGAATGCCAACAGGGTGAAGATGAGGTAGTATTTCATGGCCACGGCGTAGGTTTGCTTGTTGTCTTGGTCTTGTGACTTGCCAAACACGAAGGGCTCGTAGGCATAGCGGAAGGCCTGTGTAATCATGACCATGACCATCGCGATTTTGATGCACGCGCCGTAGATGCCGAGTTGGGCATTGGCCTGTTCAATGTTGCCGTTGTAGAAATAAGGGAAAAGGATTTGTGAGGCGGCCTGGTTGAATTGTCCTGCCAGTCCCATGACCAATAGCGGCAGCGTGTATTTGAGCATGCGTCGAGATGTGGCAGCGTCAAACCCCAAGCGGATGCCGCTTAATTCTTTCCAAAGCATCAAAAGCGTCACGAGGCTGCAAATCATGTTGATGTAGAACACCCAAACGACGTCGAGCGTGAAGTGCTCGTCATAGATATGCAGCGGGTTGAGGCGCAGGGTTGGGAAAACGACCAGGTAGAGCAGGTTGAAGATGATGTTCAGCGAGATGTTGAAGATTTTCAGTGATGCGAACTTGACGGGTTTATGGACATGGCGCAAGTAGGCAAAAGGCAACGCCATGAAGGCGTCGATGGCTACCGTGACGAACATCACCCAGACGTATTCCGGGTGGTCCTCATAGCCCATCGCGGCTGAAATGGGGTGTAGGAAGAGTGAAATGGCGACGGCAAAGGCGACAGAGGTCATCAACACCATGCGCAATGCCGTTGAATAGACTTTTTCTGGCTGCTCGCCCTCTTTGTTCATGAAGCGGAAGAAGGTGGTCTCCATGCCGTAGGTGAGCAGGATGATCAGCAGCGAGACATAGGCGTAGATGTTGGTGATGATGCCGTATTGGCCTCCCATGGCGTTGAATTTCTGCGTCTGAATCGGCACCAGCCAATAATTGATGAACCGGGCGAGGATGCTGCTCAGCCCGTAGATTGCCGTGTCTTTGACCAATGATTTTAAACTTGCCATAACTTAACTCTTTTTATCCGAAGAAAAAATAAGCGATGAAAATGGCCGAGACGATGCCTGACAAGTCTGCCAACAGCCCGCAGGCAACGGCGTGACGGGAATAGCGGATGCCAACACTGCCGAAATACACTGCCAGGATGTAAAAAGTGGTGTCCGTGGAGCCTTGGAAAATGCAGCTGAGCCTGCCCACGAAGCTGTCTGCGCCATAGGTCGTCATGGCATCGACCATCATCCCGCGCGCGCCGGAGCCGGAAAGGGGCTTCATCAACGCTGTTGGCAAGGCTTCTACAAAGTTGGCATTGACGCCCAACTGCTCTACAATCCATTTGAGGGCGCCAATGATGGCATCCATCGCCCCGGAGGCGCGGAATACGCCAATGGCCACGAGTATTGCGACCAAATAGGGGATGATGCGCACGGCGGTCTGAAACCCCTCTTTCGCACCTTCGATAAAGCTGTCGTATACGTTGACTTTATGCCGTATGCCTGCCAGAATGAAGCTGACGATGATGGTCATGAGCAGGATATTGGCGGTGGAGGCGCTCACGACGTTCATTTGCTCTTTGTCCATTTGGGTGAATCCCCAGACTATCGCCGAGACCAGCAGGCACATGCCGCCGAGTGTCAATAGCAGTGTGCGGTTGAACAGATTGATCCTTTGGAAAAGTGAGGTGATGACGACACCCGCTAATGTGGAACAGAAGGTGGCCAAAAGTATGGGAATGAAAATGTCGGTGGGTTGGGCGGCGCCCATCTGCGCCCGGTAGGTCAGAATTGAGACGGGAATCAGTGTCAGACCGCTGGTGTTGAGCACCAGGAACATGATCATGGGGTTGGACGCCGTGTCGGGACGTTTGTTCAGTGTCTGCAACTGCTCCATCGCCTTTAGGCCGAGTGGTGTGGCTGCGTTGTCGAGTCCCAGCATGTTGGCAGCGATATTCATGAAGATGCTGCCTGAGACGGGATGCCCTTTGGGAATCTCCGGGAAAAGTCGGGTGAATACGGGGGAGAGCATCTTTGCCAAAGCATTCACCACACCGCCTTTTTCGCCAATTTTCATCACGCCTAGCCAAAGCGACAGCACGCCCGTGAGCCCGATTGAAATCTCAAAAGCCATTTTAGCCGAATCGAAGGTACTTTCCATCATGGCTGGGAAGACGGACAGGTCGCCTCCGAAGGCAAGCCGTATGAGTCCCACTACGAAGGCTATCAGAAAAAATGCAATCCAAATATAGTTTAAGACCATAGAAGATCAAGACAGATTTATTGGCACATGTGGCAACGATGTCTTTCAACGGAGCCGTTGACCTATTTTAATAATAACGCCCTGCAAAGATAGATATTTTTATGGATAAAACCTTTTTTTAATCCGGATATTTCACCAAATTTGCCACAAAAGCGCTGATGGAATGGGGAAAAGTGGCCTTGGCATCGAAAAATTGGAACAATTATGTCGTTTTTGCCCAAAAAAGTGTAATTTTGCAGTCTAAAATCATTAGAAAATCATGAATATTGAAGCAAGAATCTGCACTGCAGTCATAGCTGCAATCAGTCAGTTATATGGTCAAGAGGTGCCTGAAAAGATGGTACAACTGCAAAAAACAAAGCGTGAGTTCGAGGGAAACCTCACCTTGGTGGTATTCCCCTTCCTCAAGATGTCTAAGAAAAAGCCTGAGGAAACGGCGCAAGACATCGGCGAGTTTTTGCAGGTCAACTGCACAGCAGTGGCTGGCTTCAATGTGGTGAAGGGTTTTCTCAACCTTGTTATTGCACAACAGGAATGGATGGAACTTCTTGATGATATTGATGCCGCCGACAATTTCGGATATAAAGCAGTTGACGAGGATGCTCCTCTTTGCATGATCGAATATTCCTCGCCCAACACCAACAAACCGCTGCACCTCGGCCACGTTAGAAACAATCTGCTCGGTTGGTCGCTGGCGAAAATTATGGAGGCCAACGGCTGGAAAGTAGTAAAAACGAACATCGTCAACGACCGCGGCATCCACATCTGTAAGTCGATGCTTGCGTGGCAGAAATGGGGCAACGGCGAAACGCCCGAATCGAGTGGAAAGAAAGGCGACCACCTCATCGGCGACTACTATGTGCTCTTCGACAAGCACTATCGCGAGGAAATCAAGCAACTCGTGGCCGA
>ONQK01000025.1 GCA_900319895.1 uncultured Prevotella sp.
GCAAATATTGCATCGGCATGTCGCTAACCGACGACAACCTCCGGCTCAACCGAATGAAGCCCAAGCTGACGTACATCAAAAAACTCTCAGAAAAAATTTAGTCTTTTTGCTTAACATTAACCCATAAAAAAATCATTAATTGTCATGAATATTTTGAATTTTACACTAACGAATGAATTTATCGCGATGCTCCAACGCCTGCTGCTGTGCGTGGTAGTCAACTGGCTTATCATCGACCGGTTGTACTACAAAAAAAGCAAGAGGCGCGAATTTTACTTCACATTCATGCTCATCAGCATTGCCATCTTCTTCCTCGTATTCTTCATGATGTTCGAGTTGGAAGACTTGAAGGGCAAGACGGGAATGGGTATCGGCATCGGCCTGTTCGGCATTTTCAGCATCATGCGCTACCGTACCGATGCCATGCCGGTTAGGGAGATGACCTACTTGTTCGTGCTCATCGCGCTGTCGGTGGTTAATGCCCTGGCTGCCTCTTTATCGTTAATAGAAATTGTCTGTACGAACCTCATCGTGCTGGTGGCCGTATGGATTTGCGAGGCGAACCTCAACCTCACGCCCTGCAAATTGGTGCAATACGACCGTATCGAACTCATCAAGCCTGAAAGACATGAAGAGCTGAAGGCAGACCTCGAGGCGCGGCTCGGCTTTCCGATCTTAAAAGTTGAGGTAGGCAGCATAGACTTTCTGCGCGACATGGCAGTTTTGAAAGTGCATTATGACAATCGCGACGACTCGTACATGAACTCTGTGAATAATAAGACGAAATTATCCAATAAAGATTTAAGCAACATTGAACAGAACTAAAAAATTTCAAGAAATGAAACGAATAATTCTACAAGTAGCCATGTGCTTGTCGCCACTTTTTGCGACAGCGCAGAGCAACGGGACTGGGGCGAACCTGTCGGTGGGTATAGAAAAGAAGCTCGACAGCCGATGGAGCATCGGTGCCAGCGCTGAATTCAGGTCAAGAAACACCTTCAAGACCGCGGACCGGTGGCTTGCCGACTTGTCTGCCGACTACAAGATTTGTACCTGGCTGAAAGCCAATGCCACTTACGCCTTTATTTACGACCATCGGCGCGACAACACTTCATACAATGCAGACAATAGCCCCAACAATTACCGTCCCTCGTATTGGACCCCCAAACACCGATTCAACCTTGCACTGACAGCATCAAAGTCCTTCGGACGCTTCAAGTTGTCACTGCGGGAGCGATGGATGTACACCTATCGTCCTGCTAAAGAGACTAAACGATATGACTACGACAACGGCTATTGGGAGATGAAAGAAGTTAAGAGCAAGTCGGAAAATGTGCTCAGAAGCCGTCTGCAAGGCGAATACAACATACCTAAAAGTAAAATTACGCCCTATGCCAGCGTAGAAGCCTTCACCGCGAAAAAGCTACTGGAGGAGACACGTTTTACGGCAGGCGCAGAGTTGAAAATCAAGAAAAAACATGTCTTCTCCGCATTCTACCGCTATTGCCTGGTGAACAAGAGCGCGGATCCAGACGGTTTTGACAAGCAGCTCGTCGGCCTGGAATACAAATTTAAATTTTGAGAGAAAAATAAGCAATTCATTAAAAAAACGAACATTAAAAACATACGACTATGGACAAAAAGCATTTCATGTACCTGTTCTTGGGCGCACTGATGACAGTCTGCCTGATTTCATGTTCAGACGATGACACCCCTGCCCTCCCCATTGATCCCGACATCCCGGTAAAAGACATTTCTTTCGACTTCAGCGACTTGGTTGAAGATGAAGAAACCATACCAGAGGACATTTATGACCCTTTCTATAAAGACTACATAGAAAATGTTGGAGAGCCCAAATACACTGTATATGTCAAATATGAGGGAAACACCGCGACGATTTCGGGCGACTACCTCTCTTGCCTTTCTGCACAACCAGAGGTCAACGGCGCACACGTCGTCCTCAAAAGCAGCAACAAGGTGAATTATGTATTGGAAGGGAGTTCGGACAACGGTTCATTCAAGATTTACAGCGACAGCCGGTTTGTACTGACACTCAATGGCGTGTCGCTCAAAAATCCGACGGGTGCCGCCATCAACTCACAAAAAGGGTTGACTAACAACAAGGACAAACAAATGTACTTGCACTTGGCTGATGGTACGGAGAACACGCTCTCTGACGGCGCGAAATATGTATCGACCTCTGACACGGAGCAGGAAAAAGGCACGATTTTCAATGAAGGCGAGATAATTTTCAGTGGCAAAGGTAAACTCAACATCAATAGCCAAGGCAAAAACGGCGTGGCATCAGACGACCACATCCGCTTCCGCCCCGGCAGCAAGATATTCATTCAGGCCTCCAACGGCCACGGTGTCAAAGGCAAGGACGGCATCTTTGTCTCTGGTGGCGTTTTGAACATCTCGGTTTCAAAAGACGGTGCCAAAGGCTTGAACTCGGATGCAAACATTGAGGTCAAAGGCGGCCGGACCACCATTGTCACCTCAGGCAAGAGCGCCATCAGCAATGAAAACGGGATTGTCGACACAACCAGCTGTGCCGGCATCAAATGCGACGGTTTTTTTGCCATGCAAAAAGGCATTGTCAACATCAAAAGCACTGGTGAAGGCGGAAAAGGTCTTAACATCAAGCAAGACATAGAGCTCAAAGGAGGAGAAATAAACATCGTAGCCCTAGGAAGCAAAGGGCTGTCTTCGCCCAAAGGCATCAAAGGCGACCAAAACTGCAGTGTTTCAAAGACCAACGTATACGCTTACAGTGCCAACAGCAAGCCGCTCGACATCTTCGGCACGCTAAATATAGACAGCAGCCATACTGAAAAAGTGGAAAAAGGCAGGTTCTTCATCCTCAAATACTAGCGGAAATCCTACTTAAAATCTTAAATAGATACATGAGCTGATATTAAATATCACATGTAGGACGGTGCTTTTCTGATGGAAATCAGAAAAGCACTTTTTAATTGGCCTCAAGGCATCCGATGAGAGGTTTGCGGGAAGACCTGTTCGCCGGGACGGGAAGACGAAAGAGGAAAATGATTGTTTTATCCGCTCCTTGGCAACAAGACGGGACGGCATCTTCCCCTTTCATCAACTCAGCCTCGCGCACTAACCCACGACGTCTTATTTATTTTCCCCTATCGTAATGCCCTCGTCGGCCGACTGCTTCAAGCGACTGTCAGCATCCACGTTCTTTCTGTTAGAGGTTTTCAGTTTTTTGTTGCCCAAGGCAACGTTTACACCGAGTGTTATTTTCGGGCGACACCAGTTTTTTGTGAAATAAACGGGAGAGTCCATTCCCGCGACGCGCCCTCTGGCAATATTGGTATTGAAGAGGTCGTGTCCTGACAGCGCAAATTTCCAATCGCCCACACGCTTGCTGATGGTCAAGTCGGTCCACCATTGCTTTTCCGTCAGATAAAGTCCTGCCGTGAGCGGGCTGTAATAGGTCACCTGCGCGTCAAAAGTCCATTCGCTGGGCAGATAGATCGATTGCTTGTGCTGAACATAATATGCGTTGAAGTTGTGACTGTAGGGGACGTTGTTCACCACGCCTTTGTCTCGCTGTAAATGGTATGCCAAATAGGTTGTAGCCAACCACGACAATCCCCGTTCATTCGTAATGATGGGAATTGGCGTGCCTGCCACGACCCGCAAATACTTGCTGTTTTCCAAATTGATTTTACTGATATGATAGGCACTGCCTGTAAGCACAATGTTTTCCACGATAGGATTCTTTTCCGAAGACAGGCTGACTTCGAGCATCGCAGCCCTCATAAACGTGTAGTTAAGCGAGAGACTGTAGCGCGTGCTGTTTTTCATATCCGTGCTTCCCTTTCTGTTGACAATGGTCGATGAAGACGATATATAAGGCATCAAGTCCCGGAAATCCGGACGTTTGTAATAGGTTTGAAAAGTGGCAGAAAGCCGATGGTTTTTCGCCCAATTGTACCCGATGCTGAAATACGGCTGCCAAACCCAGAGATGCCTTGTCTTGTCGTCGGGCACGGAATGTTCACGGTACTTCCAGTCGTCATAATTGCCCTGAATACCGCCATAGGCGTCAATCGAGTGGTCGTTGTAGCGCAAGGTGAGGTACGCCGACAACGTTTTTTCTGTATATTTATACGCCGTTCCGGTATTCTGCTCCATCGGGCGCGTATCAATGTCGGAAGTAGTCCACCCGCCGCCAGTTTGGAATGTCACTGCCGGAGCAAGCTTGTACCAAAAGTCTGTCGATGCCCTTAAATAATGGAAAACGTCTTTCAAACCACTGGTATAAACGCCTTCCCGCTGATATTCTTTCTTGCTGTTCCTATAGGCATAATCGGCATTGACATTCCACGTCAGCAACTTGTTGCTGACGCTGTGGTAAAGATTTGCGCCCGCGCCCAGCCTGTCCATATCCACCAAAAGATTCGGAGTATTCTCCAGCTTCTCATCCGACCGCGTGCCATAGATGCGCATACCCACAAAATGGGCGGATGCGATTTGCAGCTCACTGCCCAATTGGAAAAGATGGCTTTGTTGCGGATTGACGACGGTGGTGTCACAGCCAATCGAGGTGTCCAGCATTTCCTTCCGACGTCTGTCCGTAAAATTATATGCCACAAAATTCCGCCATTTACCTTCATTGATGTTCACGCGGCCGTTAGCCTGTTCCGAGAGCATCCGCTGATAGCTCAGGTTGGCCGAAAAGAACGCATTGATGCCCTCGTCCGCCTTTTTCTTCGTGACAACATTCAGCACCGCCCCAGACAGACTCCCATATTCCGAACCTGGGTTTCTGATGAGTTCTATTTGCTCAACATCCGCTGTGCCCAACGTGGCAAGATAAGCCTTCACTTCTTCGTCAGTAAGCTTCAACACACGCCCGTTGACCGCCACGGTAAGCTTGTAAAAACCAAACACCGAAAGTCCGTCGGCCCCATCCACTTGCATTCCCGGAATGAATTTCAAGCCATCCAGCACCGTGCCGCCCGCCGCGCCGCGATGTGCAGCAAGATGATACACCGCGTTGTTGCCTTGATAAGACACGAAAGGGCGGTTGGCTTTGACCACCACCTCGTCGAGTATCGTTTCGTTCACGCTGACCACAATCGGCCGCAGACGAACACTTCCTGCCGTCGCATTGACACGAAAATCTTCATTTTGAAAACGCTGGCCCATATAGGAAATGGCATAACGATATTCTCCTTTTGGAATCTCCAGATTAAAATACCCCTCAACATCGCATACACAGGGAAAATGCCTCAACGAGTCCGTCGCAGAATAAAAATTCACGACGGCATTCACGAGTTTTTCGCCATTGCTGTTTTCCACCACCCCAGATACATGAGAATGATCGGCATTTTGCGCCCAAGCGGCAATGCCACTCACAACCAAAGCCAATAGCATAAAAGTCTTTTTCATAAAATTATTTGATTTTTTATTCAATACATAAGATTGGAATCAGAAAGCTCCATCCGTTTATCCAAATTAGATAAGAACGCGGCTATTTACTACTCCCCTACAATTGTTCATGGTTGAGGGGATTCACCATTTCCTCAAATATTTTTCATAGGTCTTTTGAGGCTTTGAGACCCTTGTGAAGCATAGTCCTGCTACACTTTCAGGCGAAAAGACGTTTTTCTCGCCATAGGGATAAATTCCATCTTCTTATCGGCCCTTGAGTTGATCAGCCTCCCTGCACGATTGAAGATGAAGAAATGCGTGAACTTGGTCGACCTCACCAAACGCCTCACGTTCAGGGATTCGGTGTCTTTTTTTACAGGTTCGTACTTTCCTGCCGCCACAACATTCCTTAAATGCAACGTTGCTTGCAAAAATCTTGAAGATTATGCTTTGAACATAGTACGTTTGTTCTCAGGTTCATCCTCGAAGTGCAGATTGTATACGGGTTTGCACTTCTTTGTGTCTTGCGGATGCAAAATAATGACTTTTTTTTCATTTTTACAAATTTTAGGTAGATTATTTTTCCACCCCAAATTTTAACATCAATTAACTAAAATAAGTGATAGAAAGTATGAGATATCATTAATAAAATGAGTATTTTTGCACAACACTAACAAAATAAAATTACTTTCATGCTTGAAGTTAACAAGGCAAAACTCTCACTCGGCGGAAAACCTCTTTTTGATCATCTTTCATTTACCTTGGGACGAGGCAAATTGCTATGTATCGGCGGAGCCTCGGGCTGCGGGAAAAGCAGTCTTTTGCGTGCCATCATCGGCTTAATCCCACTGGACGAGGGTGATGTTTTCATTGACAACAAGCGGCTTTGTCAACAGGACATCCACGCCATACGCTCAAAAACATCTTATTTGCCTCAAGACCTCTCATTTCCCAATCAACCCGTCAGCCAAATGGTCAAGACACTCACACTCCTAAAAGCGAACAAACATCTTGGAATCACCCGAAAAGACATGCTGGAGCAATGGATGAGGCTAGGGCTTGAGGAAGAACTTCTAGGACATTTCACCAATGAAATCAGCGGCGGGCAGCGGCAGCGCATCATGCTAGCCATGTCAGGGATGCTTAACAAGCCGCTATTGATCGTCGACGAGCCGACGTCGGCACTTGACGAGCAGAGCACAGGAAAAGCCATTGAATACTTGAAATACCTAGCCCAAAAAGGCACTGCGATTCTTTGCGTGAGCCACGACCAACGCCTGCTCGATGCCGCCGACCAGCTCATTATGCTCAAAAACACAGAAAACCCGGCCGCCATCATCGAACCACATCACCAATAAAGCCCACAAACATGGACATCAGCCTCATCAACCTCGCCATCGGCCTCGTATTAATGCTCGTAGCCATCGGCATCTTCCACATTTTCCGCGTCAACGTCGCACGATCAACCATCATCGCAGCCACCAGAATGGTAGTACAAATGTTCCTCATCGGCATCTACCTCAAATACCTGTTCGAATGGAACAATGCCTACATCAACGTGGCATGGGTACTCATCATGGCAATGGTAGCCGCCTCAACAGCCATCGGAAGGACCGGGCTGCGCGCGCGCCTCATGTTCCTGCCCATCTGCGTGGCTTTCACTGCCACAGCATTCGTCATCGGACTTTATTTCCTGATTTTCGTGCTGCGATTGGGCAATCCTTTCGACGCACGTTATTTTATCCCGACGATGGGGATTTTACTAGGGAACATGCTGGGTGTCAACGTCATGGGGCTCAACACATACTACAGCCAGCTCATCCGCGAACAAGGACTCTATCATTACATGATTGGAAACGGTGCCACCATCAAAGAGGCCGTGTGCCCATTCATACGCGAAGCACTGGAAAAAGCCTTCGCACCAGCCATTGCCAACATGGCTGTCATGGGACTGGTGGCATTGCCAGGCACTATGATTGGACAAATTCTGGGCGGAAGCAGCCCCGAAGTCGCCATCAAATACCAAATCATGATTGTGGTCATCACCTTCTGCGCGTCGGTCATCTCCTTGGTGTTGACCATCAGGATGTCATTCCATTTCACCTTTGACACATTCGGACGCCTCAAAAGCATCAAAAAAGCAAGCAATTGACCCCGAAAATCGCCTTCAACACCATGATACAAAAAATCACACCACTTCTTCTCGGACTAATCGTCGTAGGCTGCATCACCGCATGCGAGATCAAGAAAGACAAGCCGCTCATCGGAGAAATCAGGCCATCAAAGGAAGCAATCATAAAAAATCAACGGGATGAACGTCGACAAGACGAAAAAACACCTGGAAAAGAGGAAGAAAACACGCGAGGCATCGACCTGACGACACTCGTCGACAACCACAAAGGGCAAATATTACTCAGGACAGGCTATGTCGCCAGCTATAACCCAAAGACCAAGCTGCCCAACTGGGTGGCATGGAAGCTCTCGCGAGACCACACCGCAGGCAAGTTCAAACGCCAAGGCATCCAATATACCGAAGACCAGGACGTCCCCCTGCCCAGGGCAACCAACATAGACTATTACAACTCGGGCTACGACCGGGGGCACATGTGTCCTTCGGGCGACAACAAATGGAGCAGTCGGGCGCAAGAAGAATGCTTTCTCCTCACCAACATATGCCCGCAAGCCCATCGCCTCAACAGCGGCGCATGGAACGATCTAGAACAGCAATGCAGGAAATGGGCACGGCAATTTGGATCCATATATATAATATGTGGCCCCATTTTCAATCGGGAAGACGGAAAAACCATCGGCAAGAACAAAGTAAGGGTTCCTGATGCTTTTTTCAAGATAGTATTCAGGATAGACGAAGGCACAGCCCAGTCCATTGCCTTCATTTACAATAACGACGACGAAGAAGACAGCCTGTCGACATATCTTCGACCACTTTCAGAGATTGAAGGAGCCACAGGCTTCAGTTTCTTCAAGGCGCTACCCGAGAAACTGCGCCGAGAGCTACACGGCAATCAGGCATTGGGCAACTGGGAATAAGCAAAAGACCATGAAAAATGGCTTGAAGACAAGGAACTTGCAGAAAATACCCAAGAACAAGGAACAAACATGCAAATTTCTTGTTTTCAGGCAATTGACAGCATTTCTCCACACAAAAGGCGGCATAAAAACGCAAATCCCTTCCACGGAATAGGAAATCCCCTATCGCCTTTTAGGAAAAATCCTTTCACCATTAGCATAAAAAACCGTTTCTTTGCATCAGAAACAAGAATAAAAACAA
>ONQK01000086.1 GCA_900319895.1 uncultured Prevotella sp.
AGAAGCGCAGCTGGCAGCCGAGGTACCGGTTGATGGCTGTTGGCGAAAGTTTCTCCATGGCGTAGAGCTTTTCCATCATCCGGGCACTCTTTTTAATGCTTTGCGGCGTGTTGGCCGTGGGTGTGAAGTTGGGCTGCAGGTTCTTATGCCTAATGTTTAGCGGACTTTCTATCATGAGTTGCAGCATGAACCGGCTCATTTCGTTGCGCTGCTTGTCGCCGGTCGTTTGGTTATAGACCAGGGTGATGTCGCTTGCCCGTTGTATCATGCGGTGAAAATAGTACGAATACAGTGCTACTTTGTGCTCCGTCGTCGTCAGTCCGTAGGCTTTCCTGATGGCGTATGGGATGAAGGATGAGTCGTTGATGCCCTTGGGCATGTTTTGTTCGTCGCATGAGAGGATGAGCATGTGGTCGAAGTCAAGATTCCTGGTCTCCAGCACGCCCATGACCTGTATGCCCGAGGCGGGCTCGCCGTGGAAGGGTATTGAGGTGGAGGAGACGACCTGCTTGATAAGTCTTTGCAGTGTTTTGACGTCCAAGCGGATGTCTTCGTCGTGAATCAAGCTTCTGATGCGGTTGATGAGGGTGTAGATGCGGTAAATGGACTCTTGCAGCAGCGGGGATTTGTCTTTGGTGTTGGTGGCGACGATTTGTATGATGCGTAACATCCAATCACAAAGTTCGGCGTGCTGGTTTTCTGGTGTTCGGGACACAGGCTTGAAAAGAATGCCCATCGGCTCGTCAATCTTGAGTTCGTCTGGGCTGAGGAAGAAACGCCTGTCGTCTCTCAATGATTTGCCCAATTCGTTGAAACGGCTTGAAATATAGCGTATGAACGGTGACTTCAAGATGGTAAGTACGTTTTTGAGACGGAATTTCTGCTTGTTATGGTCAATGCCTTGTGTCTGTAGTTGTATGAGGTCGTCGACAAACGAGGCGGCCGGGGTGTTTTTGAGCGGGAAACCGGTTGTGATGTTGATGTGCTGAGCTGATTCTGGAATGCTCAAGATGGCGGTTTGTAACAAGTTCTCGTCACACAATACAATGGCTGTCTTTATCCCGCTTTCGAGGCGGTTTTTTGCCTTGAGCCACTCTCCGATGTAGCGCGCCTGAATGCTTTTGGTGCTGGTGCCGATGTATGTAACTTCTTTATTTTGCCTGAGATTGTCGTAAATGCTTTTGTTGTTGCCGTCCAGCTCGTTGGGGAATTTTTTGAGGTATTGGCTGATGAAAGTGCCTGCCTCATGATGCTTTTGCGGCGCCATGTAGTAATGGTCAAAATCCCAGTAGAACAAGGCTTTTCCCGCTTCCTTGAGCTGTTGGAATAATGTCTGTTCGACGGGTTGGATGAGATTGAATCCGACAAAGATGTATTTGTCGTATTGGTGGTGGATGTCGGCGTCGGTGGCTACGGCTCTGTAAAGTGCGCCTTCGTAGGCCAGGTTTTGCCTGGAAAGCCTTTGATTGAAATCATTGTAAATGTCTTCAAAATGGCTCCACAAATTAAGGAAACGCCTTTTTAGCTCAGTGTTGTGGTCATCTGAGAAATTGGTGAAAAATCTTTTCAATACGCCTTTCTGCTCTTCCGAAAGATAGGAGATGTCGTCCAGTTCGTGGATGTCCTTTAAGTTTTTGAAAACTTTGGAGGCGTCCGCCATGTTTTTGTCAATATCGTCGAAGTCAGCCAGCATGATTTCCCCCCAACTGTAGAAATGGTCGAGGCTCTCGTCAATGCGTGTGACTGTTGTAAACGACTTGTGAAGGTCGCAAATGAGTTTGATAGGGTCGGCGATCATGCGGCTGGAATTTTGCCTGAACAACTCGCTGATGGTGATGTACGCGGGGCTCCAAATGGGTCTTGAAGAAAGGCGGGCCAAATGTTGGTTCATGAAAAGGGCGGCGCGCTTGTTGGGGAAGACCACGGCGGTGCGCGCGAGGTCTGTGCCATGTTTGGCTATGATGTCTTGTGCGACGATTTCCAGGAAAGTTTGATTCATGTCGGTTGGTTGTCTAAATGTTGATTTATTGCTGTCTTACGGATTCTATGGTGTTATCATAAACAAACCACAAGTAGCCTTGCACGTTTTCAAATCCCATGCTCTGGAGCAGCTCGACGTACTGCCTCACTTGTTCGTGATATTGGCTTTGGGGTTTTCCGAATTTGAAGTCGACGACAATGGTCTCCGTCTCGCTGACCATGACGCGGTCGGGGCGGTTTTGCCGTACTTGCCCTTGATCATCGACCGACAGTATCGTACATTCGTTGAACAACGTCCAATTGTCTGA
>ONQK01000164.1 GCA_900319895.1 uncultured Prevotella sp.
ATCGCCGCTGTGTTGGAGCGTGGAAAAATCGACTTCTCCATCTGGATTGAAAAAGAGACCGGAGTAGATGCCGTACCCATCAACGGGACGCTCATTGAACATTATTACCAGCAATTGAAGGAAATCTCTCAGCGCACGGGCATCCCCGAGCCTTCCGACTGGTATGCGACATTGCTGCGCCTGCCCGACGTGACCACACGCACCGACATCGAGGAACTCGACGACGCGGAGTGGGCAATCGCCACAAAAGGCATTGAGGAAGCCTTAAAACAACTGATGGACTTCCGCAGACAAGAAGGACTGGCACTTCAGGCGAAATTCAGCCAAAATCTTGAGCATATAGAACAGTATTTGGCACAAATCGAGACATTTGAACGCCAGCGCATCGAAAAAATAAGGCAAAGAATCAGCGAAAGCCTTCAACAGATCCCGGAAGTAGAGTATGACAAGAACCGTTTTGAGCAGGAACTCATCTACTATATCGAAAAACTGGACATCAACGAAGAAAAACAACGGCTGAAAAATCATCTTGACTATTTCCGCCAAACGATGAACGAGCCGGCGAGCCAAGGTAAGAAACTCGGCTTTATAGCTCAAGAAATGGGGCGCGAGATCAACACAACAGGCTCAAAGAGCAACCAGGCAGAAATGCAAAACCTCGTTGTCATGATGAAAGACGAATTGGAACAAATCAAGGAACAAGTGCTCAACGTATTATGAAAACAGGAAGGCTCATCATCTTCAGCGCGCCCTCCGGCAGCGGGAAGAGCACTATCGTCCAATGGCTCATGCAGCACGAAGAGCTGAAGCTGGCATTCTCCATCTCATGCACCAGCAGGGCACCGCGCGGCACTGAAAAAGACGGGGTGGAATATTTCTTCATCTCACAAGAAGAATTTCGGCAACGCATAGAAAAGAACGAGTTCCTCGAGTACGAAGAGGTGTATCAGGGACGATTTTACGGCACCCTCATTGCCCAAGTAGAACGGCAGACGCAAGCCGGGCAGAACGTTGTCTTCGATGTTGACGTAAAGGGAGGATGCTCCATCAAAAAATATTATGGAGACCGTGCATTGAGCATCTTCATCCAACCGCCATCCATCGAGGAATTGAGGCGACGACTCACCTTGCGCGCGACCGACTCACCCGAGTTCATCGAAGAACGGATCAACAAGGCAGCATACGAGATGACCTTCAACGGCCAATTCGACAAAATCGTCGTCAACGACGACCTGGAAACAGCCCAAAAAGAGGTCTACGACATTGTAACAGCATTTCTTCAATGATAAAAACGGGATTTTTCGGCGGGTCGTTCAACCCTATCCACAAAGGACACATCGAGCTGGCAAAACAATTCCTGAGATGGTGCCAACTCGATGAGGTCTGGTTTATGGTCTCACCGCAAAACCCACTAAAACAACAAGCCGGCCTGGCAGCCGACGACCTGCGGCTGAAAATGGTGCGCGCCGCCCTACGCTATTGCCGCCACCTGAAAGCCTCCAACTATGAGTTCCACCTGCCCCGCCCCTCCTACACCTGGGACACGTTGCAACAATTGGCCGTCGACGAGCCGCAGCGGACATTCACTTTACTCATTGGCAGCGACAACTGGCTAAATTTCAAGCAATGGTATTGCCACGAAAAAATCCTGGCAAGCCATGCCATTGCCATCTACCCGCGCAGCGGCGCGCCAGTCATGCCCGACACATTGCCTGAAAACGTGCAGCTAATTGATTCAAAGACACATGAAGTCAGTAGTACAGACATTAGGCATCGCATCCGAAACGGATTGCCCATCAGTGAGTTCGTTCCCAAAAGTGTTGAACACATTATCCGTCAAGAAAGGCTGTATCAGGGCTGAAAACCGTTTTTTAAGCCTTTAATCCCAAAATCCAACCGGGCCGTCACGAATCCCTTATATACCGTCACGGATCTCTTATATATAAATAAGGTGTATTTTGGTTCAACAAAGTGTATTTTTGTTTTTCGCCATTCGCCTTGCCCGGCCGCCCTCCACTTTTGAGCAGAAAGGTTGAGGTGGATTCATCTCACGACGTATCCACCTCGAGGTTAACAATAGAATATTGTACTTAAAATCTTAATGTAAGTCTACAAAGATAATATTTTTTTATGAA
>ONQK01000058.1 GCA_900319895.1 uncultured Prevotella sp.
AAAGGAAAGGAATGTGAAGGGAAAGGAATGTGAAGGGAAAAGAAGAGGAATGGAATGGAATGAAATGAAAAGAAAAGAAAAGAAAAGGAAGGAAAGAAAGGAAAAGAAAATGGGAAAGGCGGGGGAAAATACCAAAAGAGGTTGGTGCAGGATGCGACCAACCTCAAGACGATTTCGTAAATGTCGAAATCTTTGCAAAAGATGGGGCAAATATAGCCTTTTAGTTTCAGATTTGCAAATAAAACCTAAAAAAAAAGTCATTTTTTTAGGTTTTTCTCGATTTTCCTATGAATTTTATGCTATGGAGTATGTTTTTGGATATTTATCCTGGAATGATGAAGTTGATGATTTCTTGTTCCACACTAATTGTAAATTCTCCTTTCGGCGGATTTGCCATTAGCCTTCCGTCTATGCCCACGAGCGCTTTTTGGGCTTCAACGACCTTGACTTCTACGGCGCGGAAAGGATATACGTTGCGGTGATTCAGGAATTTTCCTCTTGCGAAGAGATAGATTCCTTCGATGAGCTGCATTACCTCAGGGTGATAGACCACGGACACGTCGAGGAGGCCGTTGTAGGGCACAGCATTTGGCGTTTGCCCGTAGCCTTGTGCATTGCCGATGCATACGGTCATGACCTTTCTCTTGACTTCTTCTGCATTGATTTTCAGGTGCATCCTATATTCCAGTCTTTGGAACAGGAGCAGTATGAATGAGAAGATGAACGAAAGCATCCTGGAGCCCAACATTTTTCGCGTCTGCCGTCTGAGGTTCATAATGGCTGCGACCAGTCCGATGTTTACGCAGTTGAGGAAATACCTGTGACATGGTTCGCCTTTAGGATTCTTATATTTGATTTTCCCGAGGTCGATTTTTCTGACCCTTCGTTTTTTCAGTGTTTCAATGGCGTATTCGATGTCGTTTTCCCGCAGTTGCCAAAATCGTGCGAAGTCGTTCATGATGCCATTGGGGATGACACCTAGCACGACATCTTCCCGCACGCTTTTTTCTGTTTGCATCAAGCTGTTGACCGCATCGTTAAGCGCGGAGTCTCCCCCTACGATGACAATGGTTTTGTAGCCATTGTTGATCATCATCTTCACCAAGCGTTCCACGCTGTTGCTGTTTTCGCTTTGTATGAAATCAAAGACGATGTCATTCTTGTTCAGGTATTCTTCAATTTTTGCCCATCGTTTTCTCTGGTTAGCAAATCCTTTTTTGGGGCAGTAAAGTATCCCCCACCGTTGCTGCTGCTCATTCATGTTGGAATGTTTTTAGGGTTATTTTGTTCGACGAGTGCTTTGATTCTCTTGTTTTTCTCCTCCATTGTCAAGTTTGCATCTATCCAATTGATGGTAAATCCTCGGCGCTCCATGCCTCTGAACCAGGTCATCTGGCGTTTTGCGAATTGATGGATGGCAATTTCGAGGTTTTCTCTCATGTCTTCAAACGATCGTTTTCCGACAACATATTCTGTTACAAATTTGTACTCCAAGCCGTAATAAATAAGATCGTCTGGCGCGATACCTTGCTGCAATAGGCTTTCCACCTCCTCTACCATGCCGTTCCCAAGCCGGTCATCCAGGCGTTCTGTGATTTTCTTCCGCCGTTCTTCCCGACTGATGTCAATGCCTATGATCAGCGACTCAACTGGCGGTTGCTCACGGTTCGGCACAGGATGTCGCAGGTTATATTCCTCTATTTCAATGGCTCTTATGGCTCGCTGCGCCGTGTCTACGTCCGTTGTGTTGTGCATGGTGCTCCCGTTGCGCCATTTGAGTTGCTTCAAGTGCTCTGTGAGCTCTGCCAGACTTTTTGTCGCCAGCTGTTTGCGTAGTTCGGGATTTTGCGGCACTGGCGAGAGCCGATACCCTTTTAAGACCGACTCTATATACAGCCCTGTCCCACCACACAGGATAGGCATTTTCCCCCTGCGCACAGTGTCGGCATAGGCATCGTGGAAGTCCTGCTGATACTGAAAGAGGTTATAGCGCGTGCCTGGCTCACAGATGTTTATTAGGTGGAACGGTATTTGCTTTCCGTCAACAACATAGTCGCCCAAGTCTTTTCCCGTGCCGATATCCATTTGCCGGTACACCTGCCTTGAGTCGGCACTGATGATCTCCCCACCGATGGAATATGCCAATGCCGTTGCCAGCTGCGTTTTACCACTTGCCGTTGGTCCTAATATTGTTATCATTTACTACCTCTCTCCTTCTTGATTTTACAAAAATAGCGAAAAAGTGTGGTTTTACAAAACTTATTGCCCGCATTATTTTCAAGGCCAATGTTACTTCATGGCTTTTTCCGATGCCCGTTGATATGATTTAGTCAAATTTTCAATCCATTTTCAATGGTTTGCAGCACCATCTGCTCACCTTGACCATCACCCCCATGCCCGGCACCTCTTTGAGGAGGTAGTATTTCTTGTTTTGCCGTACAAGTTTTCCCGTCAATCCTTTCAGTGGGCCATAGTGCACCTCCACCTCTGTCCCCTCCTTGAGCAAGGCCTGTTCTTCGCTGATGTACTTCCTGAGCTCTATCTCGGGATTGCACATGAGCATGAACTCAAACATTTCTTTTGATGAGATTTCATAAAATTCGAGCCTCTCCGGCTCTTTTTTTATCGCCATCAAGCTGTATGGACAATCTTCCAACACCTTTTTCAGCTCTTTCAGGGCTACGTTTTTCTTGATGAAGATGATGTTATGTACAACTGGGCGCAGGTCGTGCTGTATCCGTCCCTTTCGGTCTTCAAAATCGACGTATTTCACAGGGAAGAAGTATGTGATTTCATTTTGAGCGAAAAATTCCACCACCGCTTTCAATCGCGGCGTAAAAATTCTGATGGCAAGCCACGGGAACCCGTCGTCCTTGGCTTCCACAGGTATTTTCCATTCTCCAGATGCCGGTATCTTATACAGGTTCCGCATCGTCTTATTTTCTCGAATCACCTCTTCCATCGTCCATTTGGCTTGAATAACACTCCGAGAATCAAGTTCACACTTTCATTTCCTTGAGGCTGTTCATGAACGAGAGCAGCTGGATGTTTGTCCGTTTTTTTACCTGAATCATATTCTGCTTGCTGATATTTACACCTGCAAAACGCGGATTCTCGATGCTATTGAGTGCTGCGATCCTGCCTTCTTCATAACCGATTCCACCACCAACCAAAAAAGGTTTCTCACCTTGGTACGCATTGAGCCACGACCAGTCGAAACGATTGTCACAAGTACCACGGTCGTTGCCCTCAGCATCAAACAGGAAGTAGTCTACCACTTGTTCATACCGCCGATACACTTCGATGTCGCCGGGCTTGTTGACCGCAATCCGTTTGATGATGAGCAATTCCGGACAAAGGTCGGGCACTAGCGTCAGTTTAAGATTTTCGCACATGGTAGGCGTTTCGTTGCCGTTGAGCTGGATGCCGCGCAGATTGAAGTTATAGACACGAGTGATGATGTTTTGCGGCATTTCGTCCTCAAATGTCCCGATGCGCACCTGCCAGTTAGGCTTTACGTCCACCGTCCTGTTCTTCAACGGATTGACTGCATAATCGGGCAGCATTCCCGTGTCCGAAGAGTGCATGTAGACCGACGACGGGTGGTCTTTGCAGAAATTCAAGTCATACATGTCTATCGGTAACTTCTCAATGGAAGCTATCTCCCTGACATTCCCGATTTCACAGATTTTTATAATCATAGCCTTGTTCTTTGCCCATGCAAATATAATCATAATCTTGCAGATGCAGGCAAAAAAGCCGTTTGTTTTGCATAAAATAACAAAAAAAGGCCACTTCCATGAATGAAAGTGGCCTTTTCTGCAAACCTGAGAATTATCAACTAATTAAAAATGTATTTTTTACCATTTTTGATGACAATTCCTTTGTAGTCCTCTGTTACGCGCTGACCGGAAAGGTTGTAAATCGCTGTTTTCGCCTGATCGGTATTCACCTTTTTGATGCCTGCAGCTTCAACGTCAATGGCAACGGGCTTTATCTGCACATCATCCATGTAAATGCTGTTGAAAAGGGCAATCAACGTATGCGTATTATTGTCGTCCACCGCTGCGGCAATCTCGTCTTTAATCGCACTTTTCGGATAGAGTTCAACCTTGTTCTCTCCATCGACGGCAAAATAGCTGTTGTTTTCTGTCACCAGTTTCACATTCTTCAGTTCCACCAAGTCACAAACATATTTCTTGTCCAAAATGTCAGCCAAAGTCGCCGGTGTCGGCGCGAGCTTGGTGTCTTCAGACTCAGTGATTACCAAATTGTCCTTGTTCGTATCGTTATTCTTGTAGATTTCATTGATCAAGTCTCTATATTTGACAAATTTTCCCTTTATCGAACCGGAAACCGTGGCATTCAACTTCATGAGCTGGCTCACACCGGCATTGTAAAACATGATTGCCTTGCCATCCTCTCTCACATAAATGCTGCTGCTCGTACTACTGCTACCGTCTACATACACGATTTTAGCATTGTTCATGATCAAGTTGACATAATCTGTGGTCTCTGTCAGCTCACACGCCTGTGCAATCGTGAGATTGGCGTAAGAAGCGAAGGTGTAAATCGATGTCGCAATGTTGCTTGTCGCCGTTCCCTTAATGGCAATCGCCTTGACGGTAGTCGTCTCGCTCACGTTGATGGGGTCTCTGTAAGGTATTTTCGTGGCATCGGGATCCGTACCGTCGGTGGTGTAATATATGCTTGCACCTTCCGTCTCACAGTTGATGGACACTTCCTGTGTAGTGGTATAAACTCCTGTACCGGGAGAGAAAGTCGGCGTTGCCACCGCTGCCTCTGCATATTCCCACACAATCGTGATTGTGTCAATATAGACTGCGCCGTTGTTAGAACGTAATCCGATGTAAGTATAATCGCCTGTAACGTTCAGCGTGTGACTTTTATCCGTATTTTTAACAGAGCCAAGCTTCGTACCCCGCGTGCTGGTGTTATACAAGTCGGAAGAAGCGGTATAGGCCTCTGTCTTTCCATATACATCTATCGTCCGTTCAGTGGTGAGCGCCTCATTGAAGCTAAAAGTCACAGACTTCACCACGCCACCAGAAACCGTGGTCACGATACCTGCACCATTCGTGCTGCGCAACTGGATGTATTTCCCGCTTCCCGACGTAGCATTGCCCGCATAGACTGCCACGGAGCTAAAGGTTTTACCACCAAAATCAGCATAACTTGAAGAATTGCTAGACAGCCCAAGTGAACTCCAAGTCAACTCGTCTTTTTTTTCAACTGCAAAAACGACGCCACACAATGTCAAAAGCATTGTGGTAAATAAAAATCGTAAAAATTTGTCCATAAGTAAAAAAGATTGTTGTTAAATGTTTGACCACAAATATAGTCTTTTTTCTTCTAATAAACAATAAAAAATGTGTTTATTTTTGTAAATAAAATTTAATACATCGCTCCAAGTCCAAAATCCAACTTTACACAACAACTCCTTATGCCGCATGAACACGGCATAAGGACAGATTTTCGTCATACCAACATTTCTTCATTCCCCCTTGGCTTTTTGTCGCGTTGACATTTCTCCATGATGCATAAAAAAATCAACAAAAGGCCCCGCATTTCACAATGTCGGGGCCTACATCATCAATAAAAGTAAATAAAAAAATCGGTTTGCAAACTTTTCACCCTTCCGTCCAAAAGACTTGACCCTCGGGTGTAGGCGTAACGCCATCGAAAACGCCTGAAGGAAGACCAGGCTCCTCGAACTCCGTCTCCTTGCCATCGACCACGCCAGTGCCGGGCTGAGAGAAATGCACGGGAACCGTCTCGCAAAGCTCCTCGTTGCGAATCACCTCGATTTGCGGTGCAAAATATTGCCTCTTCATTTGATTACCTCCTTTCTGCC
>ONQK01000019.1 GCA_900319895.1 uncultured Prevotella sp.
GATTTGTACCGGTTTGCTTCGGTTCAAAACTTGAAAGGCTATGTAGCCCATTATTGCGATTTGCGACTTAAATCCTTCGAAACGTTCATCAAAGTGTTAGTCGAGCACAAGGATTATGTGTCGGCAAATTGCCTTTTGAGGATGCTTGGGGACAATGTTGCCATTTTCCGCCTGATTTATTGTGAAAACGACAAAAACTTGCTCTTATTGCGTCACGCTCTCTATGTAATGGATGGATGCGAGAGGAATCTTGAAGTGTTGCCTGAAAAGAACGTCAATGAGGGCGTTTTGTCAGAGGAAGAATTAAAAAAGTCGGAAGAAGCTATACGCTATAATCGTGAACATCGTCAGCGATTGATGCGTGAAGCACAGAAGATTCTTGCAGCTTCCCCACTTCAGTCTAGAGACAAGGCTGCATTTGACAAAATTGTGGAAGACAGAAACTGGAAGTTCAAGGAGTTTGAAGCGTATAAGAGGCAGGGAAACAATCAGTATCAGTGGAGGGAACTCTACGATTTAATAGGCTGTTGCGACGGATTCGACATTCTTTCCTACATTTCACAATATGCTCACGGGTTGAGCATGAGCAATCTTGTTATTGAGTTGAACGAGGAGAATATCAATGGATGTGTTACCGAGGCTTTAGGGCTGATAAAACGGCTTCACGAATATACTTTGGATTTCTTTGCTTCCGAGCAGAGCTATATTCTAGAAGGTCTTTTGGAACCAAAAATGCGTGATGAAATCTTAGCTTGCTTCGAAGAACAACATCGACCTGATATAGACACCTGGAATCAGTTTGTCATGAACAAGCTAAACGATTTGCGCCAAAAAGGCTATTATGAAGTTATCTTGTAATGTTTGCAGTTATGGAAGAGTGCTTGGAACTAGCAGCATGGTTGTTGGAGGAATAAGGATTTTATACCAGTAGAAAGATAAAATTGGGAAAGGAGAGGAGGAGTACTAATGACTACACTTGTTATATGGGTTTTGTTTGTCGTCATATGGATATTGTATGTCGTTGTTGTGGCGGGCAAACATGTTTCTGATATAGCCAACCTTAAACAGCCTGTTGAGACTGATTGTTTGGATGAGTGCAAGCGTAATAAGCTGGCTACAAACAAACAGGATGATTGTAGCGCCACGGTTAGTAAGGCTCAGGCGAAGGGTTCCATCGTGGCAGATAATGCCATGGCGGCTATAGCTGGTGCAGCATTGGCATCTCATATGGCAAAGCGTCTTAAGCACGACGATGCCAGAGACATTAGCGATGATGATATATACCTTTATGATGATGAACTGGATGAGTTTGGCATATTGGACAATTTGGATGGGTTGGAAGAGTTGGGCGATTCGGCTCCTCCAGGTACGGAAGATGTTGTTAATTATCACCACCATGACGATGACACCTGTCATGATAACGAATTGGATGCTTATGATGATTTCATCGCGTCGTTAGACTGATTGTCCTGCCATTCAAAATGAATTCCCAAGAACACATCATTTCCCCTTGTTTTCCAGTTCTTTCATTTACAGAGCCATTGGCTAAAAAGTAGGAGGGAAACCGGCTCCACAACATTTTTCTTCAATAAAAAATACTGTCCTTACAGCAACTTTCAAGCAAAAATCAACATTTTAATGTCAAAGACTTGTTGGCAGTTTCATATTCTGGATTGCGTCCCGACACTCTTCCATCAGCCATTTCGGTGTGCTGGTGGCTCCGCAAATCCCCACTGTTGCCACGTTCCTGAACCATTCAGTGTCTATTTCCCGTGCACTTTCAATCAAAAAGCTGTTCGGATTGACTGACCGGCATTCATTGAACAAGACTTTCCCGTTTGAACTTTTTCGTCCGCACACAAAAAGTATCAAGTCGTGGCGCGCCGCAAAAGCCGCGATGTTGGGCATGCGGTTGGCCACTTGCCGACAGATGGTGTCAAAACTTTTGAAGTCGCACGATGGCGAGATATGCGCTTGGATGTAGTCAATGATGCCATGAAACTCGTCCAGCGACTTGGTGGTTTGCGAATACAAGTAAATGTCACGGTTGAAGTCCAGTTGCTTCACATCGTCCAGATTTTCCACCACCACGGCCCTGCTCTTGGTTTGTCCAACTAGTCCGAGCACCTCGGCATGGCCGTTTTTGCCGAAGATCACGATTTGTGCCGCGGGATTTTCGTCAAATTGCCGCTTTATTCGCCTTTGTAATTGCAGCACCACCGGACAAGTGGCATCAATGATTTCGATGTCGTTGTTTTTCGCCATGGCATAGGTCTCCGGCGGCTCGCCATGGGCGCGCAAGAGCACCTTGGCGTGGCGGATGCTTTTCATCTGCTCATGTTCAATGGTTTCAAGCCCCATGGCATGCAGGCGGTCGCATTCCATGCCGTTGTGCACAATGTCGCCCAGACAATACAGTTTCTTGCTGTTTGCCAGCTCTTCCTCTGCCTTTTTGATGGCTGTCGTCACGCCGAAGCAAAAGCCGCTGTCCTTGTCTATTTCAATCTGAATTGCTGCCATTTTATCGCCTCAAGCCGTCAAAGTAGTGTCTCAAAAGTTCTCCTGCCGCCGCAAATGAGGTCTTTTCGCCAGCCAAGACCATCCGCTCCTCTTGCCTGAGGCGCTCTTCGATGTCGGAATTGTTGTAAAAGCTGTTGCGCAGGCTCTCGTTGATGGTTTCATACATCCAGTATTTCGACTGTTCGTTGCGCCGGTAGTCGAAATAGCCATTGTGGTTGACAAAAGCGATGTACTCATAGATCATGTCCCATACCTCTTTGATGCCGGTACCATAGAATCCTGAATAACAAAGGACTTTCGGCAGCCATCCGCTAGCGGACATCGGGAAGAAATGCAGGGCGTTGCGGAAATTCGTCGCTGCCATCTCGCATTTGTCCACATTGTTGCCATCACATTTGTTAATGACAATGCCATCGGCAATTTCCATGATTCCGCGCTTGATGCCTTGCAACTCGTCTCCCGTCCCTGCCAGTTGGATCAGCAGGAAAAAGTCGACCATTGAGTGGCAAGCCGTTTCGCTTTGCCCCACACCAACTGTCTCCACAAAAATCTTGTCATAGCCTGCCGCCTCGCACAAGATGATGGTCTCACGCGTTTTCCGCGCCACACCCCCCAAAGAGCCTGCCGTTGGCGAGGGGCGAATGAACGCCTCCTGGCGAAGTGAAAGCTTTTCCATACGCGTCTTGTCGCCTAAGATGCTGCCTTTACTGCGCTCACTGCTAGGATCTATGGCCAAGACAGCCAGTTTGCCACCATATTCATCGAGCACATGGCAGCCGAAAGCATCTATTGACGTACTCTTCCCGGCTCCAGGAACGCCGCTAATGCCTATTCTCACCGATTTACCGGCGTGTGGCAGACATTTTTCGATGACTTCTTGCGCCTTTTGCTGGTGGGCCGGGTTGACGCTCTCTACCAAAGTCACCGCCTGGCTGAGAATCGTAACGTCGCCTTTGAGGATTCCCTCCACCATGTCGGCAACAGAAATCTCACGTCGCTTAAAAACACTCCGTTTAAGGTATGGGTTGATGATCGACGGCTGCTTGACACCGCTATTGACGGTCAGCCCTTTATATTCTGCACTATTTTCTGGATGTTCCATATCTACTCCTATTCCGTTACATTGATATCGATGATGACTTTGGGGCGCTTGGGATCATTGGTGGTCAGCAATACACGCGGTTTCCCCTTGACATGCTGCAGCTGACGGCGGTCAACTGTTATCTTCAGTTTTGTCGAGGCACCGACCTCCAAACTGCGCTGTCCCAACGACACTTTGATGCCTTCGGTGTACATTTGCAAAGAGGTAATCTTCAGGGCAGAGAGCCCTTTATTGGTAATCACGACCTCGCCCTTGAGCTTATTTTTGCCATTAAACCTCCCCAAATCCAACGCCAGAGGTTCGTATTTGATGCGTGCGGCATTCATCAGGTCAATTTCTTCCATATCCTGGAAATTAGGCAAAGAAACCACAGACACAAGCATCTCCTTGTCCCTGCTCACCTTGTCGCCCGGCTGGTGCCCCAAATATATTTTCGTCTGGGTCAGGCCCAGGCTCCGCAACTTCTGCGAGTCCAGCATCAACCTTATCACCCCGGCATGTCCAGAGGCAATCGTCGATGGCGAGACCTCCGCTTTGAGATAGGGCGGCAGGTGCATTACAACTGGCTCTGCCGAACGGCTCGAATTGTTGAACACATGGATTTCCTGCACCTGCATATCGCCTTGGTTGACATCATCGAATTCGATGTCTGCACGGTCGACCGTCAAATCGCCGACTTTAAAAGCGTATGCACCTTCAAACTCCTTGATTTCAGACACCACCACACCGCGCATCGTCAAATAAGTGGGCACCGGATTGTTGACCGTATATATGCCAACCTGCTTGGCAAAATGCCCTAACTGCTTGGCGTCATAGGTGGCTTTGACGAAAAAGGTGTCGCCCCGCTCGATGCGCTTTTCCGGATATTCCACACTCGTACAGCCGCAACTGGTCCGCACATCGCGTATAAACATGTCGTTCCGGCTGTTGTTGACTAATTCAAACTCCACTGTCACAGGCTTTTTGAAAATCACCTGCCCACAGTCTACATCCACATTGGTGGTCTTTATATTCTGTGCCAGCAACGCCGTCCCAAATGCGCTTCCCAGCATCAGCATTGCTGTCTTTTTCCTTAAATTCATTGTTCTTTAATTAAAAATTCACTATTTTTCTATCCTCAGCCTCATCGCCTTACTGCGTGCCGAGAATTCGGGCGCATAAGCACACTGTACCGTGCATGTCCCACTGGTGTACTCTCCCGCCCTATCGATGAAATATTCTGTCTCTATCACATGCTTTCCTTTGCGCAACATATTGAAATAATATGCCGTAGTGCCGTCTCTTGGCGCGACATAACAGCCGTTTCGATAGCCGCTGAGCTGCTCCACAGGCTCAAGGCACGCCGCACGTTTGTCCACCACCTGCACAAAGTCGTAGTCACGGTCGGCTTGGATGGTGATGCGTACTTTCACCTTGTGGCCAACTTGCAACGGTGCCCCACCACCCAAGATCTCACGCTTGACGGTGATTCCAGAGACATTTTCATCAATGTCTCCTGTTTTTTGCATAAATTGAGCATAGACAGCCCCCCAACTCGTTCCTGCTGACGACTTCTCTACCGTCAATGTACGCAAGGAGCCACCATTCATCGTGGTTTTAACATATCCGAGCCCTGCCGTCGCCGCAGGCAAAGGAAGTTGCTCGCCGTTTACAGACAATTTGGCGTGTGGCTGTTCGGCGAAGGCTGGGGTTTGGGCGTCGACAAAGGCATAAACAGCGTTCACACTATTGACCGGCGTGTCCCAGCAAGTAGTACGCTTCTCATGAAGTAGCCAGCGTTGCAATTCCTCAATCGTCTTCACATCGTTTGGCTCAATGGCTTTGATCGCCTCAATGGCGGCAACAACCGTTGGAATCCGATAGTCAAACCACGAGTAATAAGCACGCGGCGTGTCAAAATAGCGACCCAATTCCTCTTTGTAAACCGTATATTCGCGAATGCTCTGCAAATACTCCGCCGCTTTCGTCCGATAGCCGTTCTTGGCCAAGATGACGGCCGCCGTGGCCTTGCCATAAATGGTCATCTCCGTCGTTTTCTTTGACAAAAGCTCCAGCATATATCGCTGTGCAGTCTGCACGTTTTGAGGCAAATCCCTCCCATCAAGCGCCAAGGTATACAGAATCCGGACAACTAATTCTGAGGGACGCAGTTTCTTGATGCCGCGTTTCTCGTCCTTTCTCATTTGTTCATATTCTCTTACGAGTGTCGTGCCCAAGAATTCCAACGACTTGTCGAGCATCTGCCGTGAGGTTGGCTGCATACTGGTCATCGCGTTCAGCCTCACCAGCATTTCACTAACCGCCTGCGTCATGTACGGGCTGCCTTCCATGCCTTTCCACCAGCTCCATGCGCCATCGGCTCGCTGCAACTGCTGCAATTTCGCCAGCGTAGTGGTCAAACGATGCTGCAATGCCGCCTCGTCAAAGAGATGCACAAGCTGTTGCTTTTGGTCTTCCTCGCGTTCCGCAGCCATCACCCAAGGCGTTTCAGCCAACAATAATGCCTTCAGCTCCTGATTTTTCTGCAAACTGCTCATCAGCGAGGTCTCCCGACCCTGTTCCGCCTTCCATTGCAAGACAACATCTTTGATTTTCGGCGACTGCCGGAGAACATGCGTTGCCAAAGTGTTGGCGTAAAAGGCCGAGGCCAAACTCATCGCATTTTCCTCACAAACTTCTGCCATCGTCGGCAAAGCTTGCAGCATCAGCCATGCTGGATTATTGTAGTATTCAATGGTCAAGCGATTCTCCGGAGTCTCTACCGCAAAAAGCTTGTCAAGGTCAATATTGAGTGTGCCCGGACGGTTCTGGGTGAAAGCCAGCGTGTTGGTCACCAGCTCATGGTCTGGCAAAACAGGCAAATAGTGCTGCTCACCGTCGCTAAACGTCGCGCCCTCCACCGTTATGCGGCAGACCAGCAGCGGATGAGTGTCCCTTGCCTGAAAATCGAACACGGCAGAAATTGTCTCGCCGGCGGGAAGGGTGACTTCTTGTGAGCATTGCTCCACCACCTCGTCGCTTTCAGGGTCTGCCAGGACCATTCGGGCGACGCCTGTCTGCCGGTTCCCGCTCATGTTGACAATGCGTGCCGAGATTTTCACTTGGTCGCCACTGCGCACGAATCGGGGCATGTTGGGCTGCACCATCACGTCTTTCTGCGCGACAATTTCAGCCTCTAAAAAGCCATAATTCATCATTTGGTCATGGGCAAGACCCATAAAGCGCCAAGTGGTCAGGCTCTCCGGCAAATTGAACTTGATATTCACATTTCCCTTGGCATCAGACATCAGGGCCGGGTAGAAAAAGGCTGTCTCTTCCAAGTTCTCACGCATTTGGACGGCGGGAGCTCCACCTTGCTTTTTATCCTCCTTCATGTCCATGTCGGCCGCGGCCTCAACAGCTTCGTCGCCACTGGCGGATTTCGCGGCCATTGGCATTGCCCTTGAAAATGCCATCTCCTCAACTGCCATCGCCGAAGTCTTCAAAAGCCGGCGCGGGCCGCCGCCGAACTTCACTTCATTGAAAGTGTCGAAAAGGCCTCCGGAATGATAAAGGCCCTCAAACCCAGCATAGAATCTGTTCAAGGACAGAGGTTTTACGGATAGGTTCTGATAAGGAGAGGTCTCAAACTGCGACCAGCGGAGACCCGACAGGAAACACCAGGAGGTGTGCGCCAAGCTGCGACCTAAATTCGGGGAGAAATGCCAGTCATGCTGACGAATTTGGTCTAGTGATTGGTCATATAGCACTGCCATCAGCTGTGATTTTGCGACAGGCCTCCCTGCTTTTGCGATGTGCAAAGTCCATTCTTCACGCTGCCCGGGCACCAAGCGGTCCCTGAAAGTCGTCCACTTCAAGTCCATCTGCTTTTCAGGCAGAGGCTTGGCAATGCTCACTTGGTGTGAATAGACATTTCCTTCTTTCATCCAGAGATAATTCAGCAGAATGCCGTCGCCATACTCATTCCTATATGTCAATTTCCGGGTCTGCACCTCATTGTTGAGCGTGAATGCGCCGCTTTCGAGGACTTTTTCGCCGGAAATCATCGTATATAAGACATAAATGTCATCGGAAGCCCCATATTGCACATAAACGGGCTTGCCATCGCGCGGGAACTCATTGGCAGAACAATAGAACCAGTCGTGCGTAGGCACGCAGGGGCGCTTGTCTTGCCATGAGAACACAATAAATTCCTGATCGATGGTATCTTGCTCGCAAACAGCCACCAGGCGATGGCGGCCGGAGGGGAGCTTCGACACCATTTTTTTCACATCCACCTTTTGGTTGGTCGCCGCCAGCAGCGCATTGGCAGGATTGTCAATATAATATCTCACCTTTGCGGCAACATCTTTACCGGCATTGTTTTTGAACGTAAACTGAATGCTGCGAAGACTGTCCTTCAGCACTTGCTTGGGCAAATCACAACTCAAAGCCGTCGGTTTCGTGCCCAATGGCAGAATGCTCTCGCCGCTATGCGACTCGCCGGCGACATCTACGACAGTTGCCTCAATCCTAAACTGATAAAAACGTCCTTGCCGACGCTGTGCCTCATTGCCCTCAAACTCGTCCATCTTCAGCGGGACCTTTATCGCAAACGCGCCATGCCCATCGGTTGTCAGCTCACCTGCGGCAATTGTTTTTCTCTGTTCTGCAGGCAAATTATACCTCCGCCACCAAAGCGCAGGCTGCCGTATGATGGTATAAGTCACCTTCGCCCCTTGTACGGGAACGCCGGCAAAGGATTTCGCCCGCCCAACCACTTCTACCTCGTCGCCAGGCTTATAAGCATCTGTCACCTCATCGAACTCAATGCGGAAGGTCGGACGCTTGTATTCCTCAACATTGAAAGACACATAGCCGCCGCTGCCGAAATTGCTGCGGATGGTGTACATGCCCGTCAATTCCGAGGCCGGCAGCTCGAAATCTGCCGAGGCCGTCCCGTAATCGTCTGTCAGCAATTTCACTTCCTTGACGACCTTGCCGTTTGCGTTCCGCAAAGACAGCACCAGCGGCTGGGTAGCCAAGGCATGGGTCTCATGTCCGGCAATATTCTTGAATGCCAATGCGCTGACATGAACCGTCTGTCCTGGCCGATACAGGCTGCGGTCGGTGTAAAGATTGACGTAATCGACACTTTTTTCGTTCCTATAATAGCTGAAGTTCGACCACACGCCCATGTCTGGGCATGCTTTGTCGTCTTCCGTATAGACAAAGACTGAATGGGCACCATTGTTATGCTGCGACTGGTACATAAACTCACCCTTTTCGTCCGTATTGACATTCATCAGGCCAACCTGGTTCCTTTGACGGGCATGCTGGCGCGGCATCAACTGCAAGAATGCGTTGGCAACGGGCTGCCCGCTGGTGGCATTCAAGGCCACAAATCGGGTTTTCGAGCCAGGCAGAGCCTCCGAGACTACCCGGAGGTTGCTCACATGAAACAACGTGCGAAGAGGCTGGACAGACGAGTTTTCAGATGTCATTTCCAGCAAATAAACACCTACGGGCAATGGCTCTATCACCAATGAGTCGGCAAAAATCTCATAGTCTGCATGTGCTGGGAATCCTTTTGAATAAGTCTTCTGCGAATTTTTAACCCTCAGCCCCAATATTTTTTTATAATCAGCAGGCGAGTTGGGCGACAAAGTCGTCGACCCTTCGACATTCAAGCGTGTAAGCTGCAAATTGACTTGTTTCAAATTCCGGACTTCAGTGAATCTCACTGTCGTTGGCCTCAAAGGAAGTACCAGCATGTTGGTAAGTTCCGACGACAACATCGGTGCCGTGAGCCGCCGCCGCTCATTGCGCAACTCATTCGTCCCCTGCCAGGACGACCATTTGCTCAATGCCTGGTCAATATAGTCTATTTGTTGCTTTACTACAATGTTTTCCGCACCTTTCATCGCCTTGTAGCGCTCAACAGCCACCGCGCCTGCCACGTCCAAGTCGCCGTACTGGGCAAGCAGGCCGTCC
This sequence comes from uncultured Prevotella sp., assembly GCA_900319895.1. Classification (GTDB taxonomy): domain Bacteria; phylum Bacteroidota; class Bacteroidia; order Bacteroidales; family Bacteroidaceae; genus Prevotella. Next base: position 9,596 of record ONQK01000019.1, read on the forward strand.
AACCGCTTGACGTAATCCGACTGCTCAATGTCACGGATAACCTGCGGACGATGTTGGTTCAAGTCATATAGTGCGCACAGGCACGCCGCGCGCCGGTTGCCCGATTTCACATAATACTCCCGAAGCGTTGCATAATCTTCCAGTTCCAGGCCGATGATGCTGAACAAATCATGGTCAAAGATCTTGCTGTCTTCGCCTTTTTCCACAAAAGGCATATAATCGGCAGCCTTCGTGCCAGTCAACAAGGCAGGGTTGGACAGCGCTTTTTTGCGGTAGTCCGCGGCCAGTTGAACCCGCCGCTCCCCCAACTGTGGATTTTGGGCATGGATTTTACTCAAGACGGCCTGGTAGACAGCCGCGAGCGGAGGATTTTTCCCCACTGCCGCCTGCTCTTTGGCAATGATGCGCTGCAAGCATGCCTGCAGGGAGTCGGGAGCGACCATCAACAGACGGTCGGCCCACAGCAACTCAGCCTTAAGCAGATGGCCGTATTTTCTCTCTGCATCCGCCTTCCTTATGATTTTTTCGAGCAGTGTCATTTGCGTCCGGGGCTGGTCCTTTTGCGCCGCCGCATCAACTTGCTTCCAGAGCGTATCGTAGCTGTCTGCTTTCATGGTCGTTGTTATTCCAAATACCGCAAAAAACAAAATAAATATGTATTTTACCATAACTTTATTGTTTTTGTAAGCTTGATTAGACATTTTGAAACAATGATTCTGCAAAGATATATAAAAATATGAAAAAGAATAAAAGATGAGCCGCGAAATCAAGCGCTAAACCATGAATAATAAAAAAAACAAGGAAAAATTTGCAAATTTAACATATTCTTTGTATTTTTGCAAAATAAGTATCGGTATACAAGTATAAAATTTAAAAACTAGATTGAAATGAAAAAGATTGTACTCGTGTTGTCTTTTGCATTTTTTGCAATGACAATGTCTGCGGTTCCTGCACGCCCCGGACAATGGAAAACAGTAAAGCTGAATGACGGCAGAGAAGTCAGGGTAGAACTCTGCGGTGACGAACACGCACGTTTTTGGAGGGATGCCGATGGCAACGTATATGTGGAAGAAGAAGGCAAGGAGACCTATGCACTAGCCGACTTCGAAAAAATCAGCGCAAGAGCTGCAAAGAGAAGAGCAGCAATCAACACCGAGCGCATGAAGAGGGCGGCGCGCGGCCCCCACAAGATAGACTTGGGAGAAGAGCATGCGCCTTATATCGGGACCAAGAAGGGTCTCATCATCCTTGTCAACTTCAGAGACACCAAGTTCCAAAGCAGCAACAATGCCGCATTCTACAACAGGGTGGCAAACGAAGAAGGCTTCAAGTCTGGAAACATTGACGGAAGCGTACGCGATTATTTCAAGGCACAAAGTGGCGGCCAATTCATACTGGAATTTGACGTAAAAGGCCCCGTCAACCTGCAAAACGGATATTCGTACTACGGACAAAACGTCAACGGTTTTGACGGTAAGCCAGGACACATGGTCGCCGAAGCTTGCAAAGCCATCGACAATGAAGTCAATTTCAGGGATTACGACTGGGATGGCGACGGCATGGTCGAACAAATCTTTGTCCTCTATGCAGGGAAAGGCGAACATGACGGTGGCGGCACCAGCACTGTCTGGGCACATCAATGGACTTTGAAAGAAGCTTACGGAAGTACTCTGAGACTTGACGGCGTACAAGTCGACACCTATGCCTGCGGAAACGAGCTCAACTCCAGCGGCCGCGCACAAGGCATCGGCACCATCTGCCACGAGTTCTCACACTGCCTGGGATTGCCAGACTTGTACGACCTTCAATACAGGAACCCAGGTATGCTGAACTGGAGTGTCATGTGCAGTGGTTGTGACAATGGCAGCGGCTACGTCCCCTGCGGATATACAAGTTATGAAAAATGGTACTGCGGATGGCTTGACCCCATTGAACTGAAATACGACATCGATGTCAAAAACATGAAACCGCTGAGCAACGGAGGAGAAGCTTACGTTATCTATAATGAACGTAACAGAAACGAATATTATTTATTGGAAAACCGCCAAAAAGTAGGTTGGGACAGAGGGCTCTCCGGAAGCGGGCTCCTTGTCCTGCACGTTGATTTCGACAAAAGAGTATGGGCGGCCAACGAGCCAAACACAACAACACAGTCCGAATCCGGCAACACCCGCCAACGCTGCATCCCTGTTCCTGCCGACAACAGTTTGTCAAGCGGAACGGCCAGCGGCGACGCCTATCCCAACCAAGGCAGGAACACGACACTGAGCAAGACTTCAAGACCTGCAACATCGCTGTACAATACCAACTCCGACGGGACTAAATACCTGAATGTGACTGTTTCAGGCATCACGCAGAACAGCGACAAGACCGTTTCCTTCAAATTCAAAGGACAATATGGCCCGACAGGCATCGAAGACGTTTCAGAAAGCATGGGAACGAACGAGAGCAACGTTTACGACCTCAATGGAAGAATCGTTGGGACAAACGAGAGTCAGCCATTGCAGCGGGGCATATACATCCAAAACGGCAAAAAAGTCATTAAATAAAGACTACCGGTACAATTTACCCTAAGATAATCCTCAAAAAAAGCCTATTGCCAATAGGCTTTTTTTGAGGCATTTAAAAAAAGAAACCATTTTCCCAGAATATTGCACAATAAACGCTAAAAACTTTTGTCTTTTCACTTTTTTTCTTATCTTTGCCCCTTGACGAAATTATAAAATTGATAAAAATCATGAAAAAAATCATCTCAATCTTTTTCTTATTATCCACTTTCATCAGCGTTTATCCAATGCCCGCAAAACGAGGCCAATGGAAAGACATCCTGCTGAGCAACGGAAAAACAGTGAAAGCAGAACTCTGCGGCGACGAGAATCTGCATTTCTGGCGCGATGCGGCAGGCAACGTCTACACACGCGATTTCAAGGAAAAGACATTTAAGCAAATACCATTTCATACATTAAAATCCCAAAAGAACTGTCAAAAAACGAAAGCAAGAAAAGGAAGAAAAGCCCCCAGGAAAGTAGACCTTGGCGGCACACACACACCATACATTGGTGAGAAAAAAGGACTGATTATCCTGGTGGAATTCCCCGACCTGAAATTTGCACCCGAACACGACAGAAACCTGTTCGACGACATCGCCAATAAAGACAACTACGTTACCGAGAAAGGATTCAAAGGCAGTATAAAAGACTATTTCAGAGACCAAAGCAACGGGAAGTTCATCCTCAATTTCGACGTTCTCGGCCCCATCACACTGGAGAACAACTATGCCTACTATGGTGAAAACGACTACTACGGCGACGATTTGCGTCCAGGCGAAATGGTCATCGAGTCATGCGAAACCATAAAAGACCTGGTCGACTTCAAAGACTACGACTGGGACGATGACGGATTCGTAGACCAGGTGTTCATCCTCTATGCCGGCAAGGGGGAAAACGACAACGGCGACGAAAACACGATATGGCCGCACGAATGGCAGCTAACATACAGCAACGACACCACCATTAACATTGACGGCGTGACCATTGACACATACGCCTGCGGCAGCGAGCTCAACGGCGACGACGGACTCTGTGGCATCGGCACCATCTGCCACGAGTTCTCACATTGCCTAGGACTAGCCGACATGTATGACACAGGCGCATACGCATTTAACTATGGTATGTTTAATTGGGACATCATGGACCATGGCAGCTATAATGGCAACGGATTCATTCCGGCAGGCTATACAAGCTATGAACGCTGGTACTGTGGATGGTTAGACCCCATCGAACTCAAGAACGACACCGTCGTCACAGACATGCGGCCTCTCTCAGATGGCGGTGAGGCATACGTCATTTACAACAACGACCACAAGGACGAATACTTCCTGCTCGAAAACAGGCAACAGGTCAACTGGGATGAAGGGGTACCTGGAAAAGGGCTGCTGGTCTTGCATGTAGACTACGACAAAGATGTATGGTATTACAATGAAGTCAACACCACATTGGGAGCCATAAGCGAAAACAACCATGAACGATGCACCATCTTGGCGGCCGACGGCAGTTTTATTACGACCTCATACAATTCAGCCAATGACCCCTATCCATACATGGACAAAGACACCATTGTCAACGATTCCATCACACCCACATCTTCCCCAAACACCCAAGTCTACAACCCATTGGCAGATGGTAGCGAGACGCTTGACATCGCCATCACCGAGATAAGAAGACATGATGACAACACCGTCTCCTTCAAATTCCGCGGACACTCGCCCACAGGAATCGCCCACATTGTCGATGGACAAAAAGAGAGGAATCGTCCCATTTACACCATTGACGGAAGACGGGTGGCACAAGGGCCAAGAGTGCTGAAGAAAGGGCTATATATTCAAAACGGGAAAAAACTACTGATAAAATAACTCAAATATAAAAACGATTATGATTAAAAGGACATTAATTATCACACTGTCACTCGCAGTGTCACTAACCCTCTCCGCCGTCCCCGCCAAGCGCGGACAATGGAGAACTGCAAAACTGAGCAACGGCAAAGAAGTTCGCATCGAATTGCGTGGAGACGAATTCGGCGCATGGTGGCAAGCCGAGGACGGGAGAGCCTACCTCCAAGAGACTGGGAAAGAGAGCTTTAAAGAAATTGACTTGCAAGAATTCCACAAAAACACGGCCCCAAAGCGCCAACAAGCCCAAAAAGCACGAATGGGCAGGAGGAAAATCAACATCGGAGGCGAGCATCAACCCTACGAAGGCACAAAAAAGGGACTGATCATCCTTGTAGAATTCAAGAACCTGAAATTCAAGCAAGGACACAACCTGGAACTCTTCAACAAGATTATCAAAGAAAAAGGATACACCTCAGAAGCCGGTCACAAAGGATGTGTAAAAGACTATTTTAACGACGTGAGCTACGGAAAATTCGACTTCGACTTCGACGTTGTCGGCCCCGTAGCCATGCCTGAGAACTACGAATATTACGGCAGCAACCAAGGGGGGAACAACGCCTCCAGAGCCGGGACAATGGTAGGAGAGGCATGCAAACTCGTCGACGACATTGTCGATTTCTCTGAATACGACTGGGACAACGACGGCGAAGTGGAACAAATCTTCGTTATCTATGCAGGATTGGGAGAGGCCGACGGCGGCGATGCCAACACCATTTGGCCCCATCAGTTCTTCCTTGCATCCAGCGACTACGGGAAACGTTACAATGCCGACGGTGTTAGCGTTAACGCCTATGCCTGCGCTGCCGAATTGAACGGAAAAAACAAGATCAGCGGCATCGGCACCATTTGCCACGAATTCTCACATTGCCTGGGACTTCCCGATGCATACGACACACAAGGCGACAACTACGGCATGGGCGGATGGGACATCATGGACCAAGGCAGCTACAACAACGACGGCTATGTGCCGGCCGGCTACACGAGCTATGAGCGCTGGTACTGTGGGTGGCTAGAGCCAACCATCTTGGAAGCGGAAGAGATGAACGTAACAGGGATGAAGGCACTCACAGACGCCCCCGTGGCCTATGTCCTCTACAATCAACAAAGAAAAAACGAATACTATTTGCTCGAGAACCGGCAGAAAAAAGGCTGGGATGAAGCCCTCAACGGCGCGGGGCTGCTTGCCATCCACGTTGACTTCGACGCCTATCAATGGAGGATGAACATGGTCAACACCAATGCCAAGCATCTGCGCATGACCATTCTGCCTGCTGACGGCGAAGCCAACAGATACAACGAGAGCAACGATCCGTACCCCTACGGCATGAACGACAGCATCACCAACAACTCCAAACCCGCGGCAACATTGTACAATAAAAACACCGATGGGGAAAAATTCCTCAACAGGGGCATACATAAAATCAGGAACTACCATAAAGACGGCACTATCTCGTTCATTTACAAGCCTTCCTCGGTAACCTCATCGTCCACCGACCCCACCATTCCGGCAGACGGCATTTTCTTCCACGAGACCTTTGACCAATGCGAAGGAAAAGGAGGCAACGATACCATATGGAACGAAGAATCCTCATCCGACTTCTGGGCCGATTACACCGGATGGGCTTCCGTGAACAAATTTGGAGCAAACAAATGCGCCCTCTTTGGCAAAGGCCCACGAGTGCCGGGCATAGCAAAATCTCCGGAGATTACATTGGCAGGAGACTCGGCTATCATCACCTTCAATGCCGCGCCATTTGCCGGCGACCCGACGGCACTCAGCATTTCCGTAACCAACGGGCTCACCGTCACACCCAACACATTCACCCTGGAAGACGGCAAGTGGACTACATGCAGAGCCATCATCAAGGGGAACGGCAAGACACAAGTCAACTTTACACCCAAAAAACGCTTCTTCTTGGACGAAGTCATGATCAGAACAGCCAAAGAAGATACTGGCATTGAACGCATCAAATACCAACAAACAGAAAAGAGAGACAACCGGATCTATAGCATTGACGGACAATGCCTGGGCACAGACTTCAACGCGCTGGGCCACGGCATCTACATCATCAACGGCAAAAAGGTTGTAAAATAAAACCAGCAACATCATCCACCGGAAAGCCGAAAAGCTTCCCGGTGGCTTGAAATAAAGACAAAGAAAGAAGTCATGAAAAAGCTTATCTACAAACTCCTATCCATCTGCCTCGCCATACTAGGGCTCAGCGCATGTGCGGAGAAGAAACAAGTTACGGACAACCTGAACGAGGGACAATTCGAAAAGAAAGAGAAAATCGGACGAGCAGAACTGCTCTACGGAGGTCCCAATGTGCGCTACAACAAACATTCGCAAGAGAACGACACACTTCAAATCAACGAAGAGCAGGAGAAATAACCTTCACCAACCATGGCACAACTGTCGCTACGCAAGAAACTAGGACTGGAAATTGAACGGAAATTCCACAACGACTTGATCAAGGAACATCCACTCTACCAGCTCTTCTGGGAGTGCACCTTGCGCTGCAACCTACACTGCCGGCACTGCGGCAGCGACTGCAAGGCCACCGCAGACAGTAAGGACATGCCCGGAGAAGACTTCATGAAAGTGCTCGACTCCATCAGCCAAAAAGTCGACCCAGCCAGCGTATTCGTCATCATCACCGGCGGTGAGCCGCTCATGCGCCCCGACCTAGAAAAATGGGGAAGGGAAATCTACGAGAGAGGATTCCCCTGGGGACTCGTCACCAACGGCCGAATGCTCACCCCGCAACGGTTCCAACGCCTCTTGGAGGCAGGGCTGCACACCGTAGCCATCAGCTTGGACGGCCTGAGGGAAAGCCACAATTGGATGCGCGGAGACCACAACAGCTTCGACACGGTCGACAACGCCATAGACCTCATGGTCAAAAAGAGGCCCTTCGTCTTCGACGTGGTGACATGCGTTACAGAAAAGAACTTCCACGAGTTGGAAGACATCCGCGACTTCCTGGTCCGAAAAGGCGTCAGACGATGGCGCCTGCTCACCGTCTTCCCCGTAGGAAGAGCCAAAGACGACACCCTCTTGCAACTCAGCGACGAGCATTTCAAAGCGCTCATGGCGTTCATCAAAGACACACGGCAGCAAGGACGGATCAAAGCCAGCTTCGGCTGCGAAGGATTCCTCGGCGACTACGAATTCGACGTGCGCGAGAATTCCTTCTTCTGCAAAGCAGGCATCACCGTCGGCTCGGTATTGGCAGACGGCAGCATCTCCGCATGTTCGAGCATCCGCAGCGACTTCCATCAGGGAAACATCTACACCGACGATTTCATGGAAGTCTGGGAACAAGGCTTCCAGGCTTTCCGCGACCGCTCATGGATGAAAACCGGCGAATGCGCAGACTGCAAGGTCTTCCGCTATTGCAATGGCAACGGCATGCACCTGAGAGACGGCGAGAAGAGACTCCTGCTCTGCCACTACAAAAGGCTGAAAAGCACTTGAAGACAAGACGTCTGCCACCTCCCAGGAAAGCCTCAATGGAAGGGATGCAAGACGATATGAAAAACAGTGGTTCCCCGAAACATTTCCAGGGGGGGGACTCGCCACCAAGACCGATGATGCGCTTCATTGTCCGCTTCGAGGCTGCCTATAGGAATTTGTATGCCACATACAAGGATGAACTCTCCTCGAACAGCCGGAAACGCTGGGAGATTGAGCCCCTTTGAAATCCCCATGTTTCAGGAGATGTTTGGGGCTCATCGCACAAGAGCTGTTTTCCGCCTGGCTCAATTCTCAAAAGTCAGTCCCGTCGCCGAAGCATCGACGACAATTGGACGGGCACGGTTGACCTGCTCGGCAAGAATCCTCTTCGACAGTTCATTCAAGAGCAGGTGCTGGACAGCACGCTTGATCGGACGGGCACCGAACTCAGGGTCAAACCCCGCCTCTGCCAAAAAGTCGACCGCCTTTTGAGTCACCTCCAGCCTCACACCCTGCTCTTGCAGCATTCCAGCCACCGCATCGGTCTGCAGACGGACAACGCTCGCAATTTCTGCCTTGTTCAGGGGCATGAACATGATGGTTTCGTCAATCCTGTTCAGGAATTCAGGTCTGATGGTCTGCTTCAACAGCATCGTCAGCTGCTCGTTCAGTCCTTGGAGGCGCCTTTCATCCAAGACACCGCCTGCCTGCTCTATCTGGCTGCGTATCAGTTGGCTGCCAAGATTTGAGGTCATGATGATGATGGTGTTCTTGAAGTTCACCGTGCGCCCCTTGTTGTCCGTCAGTCGTCCATCGTCCAAGACCTGCAACAAGATATTGAACACGTCTGGATGCGCTTTCTCTATTTCATCGAACAAGATGACGCTGTAGGGCTTGCGCCTTACCGCCTCTGTCAACTGCCCTCCTTCATCATATCCGACGTATCCCGGAGGGGCGCCGATGAGCCTTGAGACGCTGAATTTCTCCTGGTACTCGCTCATGTCAATCCGCGTGAGCATCTGCTCGTCGTTGAACAGGTATTCTGCCAGCGCCTTCGCCAGCTCTGTCTTTCCCACACCCGTCGTACCTAAAAAGATGAAGGATGCAATAGGCCGCTTCGGGTCTTGCAAGCCAGCCCTGCTCCGACGCACGGCATCACTGACGGCAACGATAGCCTCGTCTTGCCCGACGACACGGCGGTGCAGTTCCTCCTCCAAGTGCAGCAGTTTCTCACGGTCGCCTTGCAACATCTTTGCCACAGGAATGCCTGTCCAGCGGCTCACCACCTCGGCGATATCGTCTTGGGTCACTTCCTCCCTCACGCTCGCCTGGCTGCCCTGCGCATCCTTCAGCTGGGCTTGCAGGGCATTGATGTTCTCTTGCAGGGTATTCAACTGACTGTACCTGATTTCTGCCACACGCCCGTAGTCGCCCTCTCGCTCTGCCCTTTCGGCCTCGAAGCGCAAGGCCTCCATCTGCTCCTTCGCCTGTTGTATCCTGTTGAGCAAGGTCTTCTCGCCCTCCCATTTCGCCCGCAAGGCCTGCTCTTGATCCCGCAGGTCGGCAATTTCCTTCTCCAACATGGCGATCTTAGGCAGGTCATTTTCACGTCTGATTGCCTCGCGCTCGATTTCCAGCTGTTTCAGCCGCCGTGTCAACTCGTCCAACTCCTCAGGCAGCGAATCGCGCTCCATGCGCAGCTTAGCCGCCGCCTCGTCCATCAGGTCAATGGCCTTGTCGGGCAAGAAACGGTCGCTGACATAACGCTCGGACAACTTTACCGCCGCAATGCAGGCATCGTCCTGAATGCGCACACGGTGATGGTTCTCATATTTTTCCTTCAAGCCGCGCAAGATGCTAATGGCGGACAACTCGTCAGGCTCGTCCACCATCACCATTTGGAAACGGCGCTCCAATGCCTTGTCCTTCTCAAAATACTTCTGATATTCGTTCAAGGTCGTAGCACCAATTGCCCGCAACTCGCCACGCGCCAATGCCGGTTTCAGGATGTTCGCCGCATCCATGGCCCCTTCTCCGCCGCCGGCCCCGACGAGCGTATGGATCTCATCAATAAAGAGGATGATTTCCCCCTCACTTCCCGTCACCTCACTGATGACACTTTTGAGCCTCTCCTCGAACTCGCCCTTATATTTGGCACCGGCAAGCAACGCGCCCATGTCAAGCGAATAGACCTGCTTGTCGCGCAAGTTCTCAGGCACATCCCCCCTGACGATCCGCCCTGCCAGCCCCTCTACGATGGCCGTCTTGCCCGTTCCCGGCTCACCGATGAGTATCGGGTTGTTCTTCGTACGCCGCGAAAGGATTTGAAGCACACGCCGTATCTCATCATCGCGGCCGATGACGGGGTCGAGCCTGCCCTTCCGCGCATCCTCCACCAAGTTACGGGCATATTTCGACAACGCCTGGTAGTTGTCGTCTGCCGACTGGCTCGAGACGCTCTGCCCCTTCCTCAAAAACTGAATAGACTTGAGCAATTCGTCTTCAGTGCTTCCGGCATCTTTCATGATACGCGCAGCCGATGAATTGACCAACAACAGTGCCAAGAGCAAAGCCTCAACCGAGACGTACTCGTCGCCCAGCTCGCCGGCAATGCCTTGCGACTTGCTCAACACCTGATGGGCATCATTGCTCAAATATGGCGCATTGCCTTGAACACGAGGCAAATGCTGTAACTCCAACCGGGCCAGTTGTTCAACCTGCTGCATGTTAACACCTTGTTTCTGGAAAAGAAACATGCACACGTCCTTGGCCTTGGCAAACACACCCAACAACATGTGAATGGGCTCAACGGCCTGCTGGCCGCCACGCTGCGCACAATTGACTGCCTCCTGGACAGCCTCCTGGGCCTTAATGGTAAAATTCTCCAAAGTCATACGATTTCCTTTCATTTATATTTCTGGAAATACGATGCTCAAAATATATGCCTGATAGGAATATATGACATTTTGTCATAAAAACATGACACTTTTGCAGGAAACATAAAAAGAGAGAAAGCTGCAAAAGCCTTCTCTCCCTTTTATCGGTTTTATCAAGAACTTTTCTTAATATCCGAAAATCTGCTCTGTCGTCAGGCGATGAACCGGGCCGATTTTCTCCAATTCCTTCATATCAAGCTCTTTCTCGTCGCCGAGGATGATGTACTTGTATGTCTTGTTCGTCATGTTCTCCTTCTCGAAGTTGAGCACGTCCTGCAATGTGATGGAAGGCAGCATGTTGTAGACTTTTTCGTTCAAGTCGTAGTCAAGTCCCCTCAGCTGGGCATTGTAATAGGCGTTGAGGATGTTGAACTTCGTGGTGCGCGCACTTTGCAGGCTCTTCGTCACACTCTGCTTGGCGATGTCGAAGGCGGCCTGGCTCTGCGGCATGTTTTCGAGCAGTTCGTTGAACACGCGGATACAATCCATCATCTTGTCATTTTGAGAAACGATGTATGTGTAGTAGTTCTCCTTTTGACTCAGACGGCTCGGTGTGTTGTAGCGCGCCGAAGCACTGTAAGCCAGGCCGCGGGCCTCGCGCAGCTCTTGGAAGACGATGCTGTTCATGCCACCGCCGAAGTATTCGTTGAACATGCGGATGAGTGCGGCATGCTCTGGCTTCCAGCCCTTGCCTTCGTTGTGATATTGCTGCATGTAGATGTTTTTTGCCTCATAAGGTGCGATATACACCTCGTTTTGCGGCGTTTCCTGTGCAGTATATTCACGGCCAGCTGGTGCCTTTACCAGTTTTTTGGCCGTTTTATGCGTTTTTGACAAGACAGCGTTCAGCTCTTTCTCATTCATCGGTCCATAGTACATCACGGTATGCTCAAACTTCAGCAACTGTTTCAGCTGGTCGAGCATCGCCTGCGGATCGCAGGTGCGGAGCTCTTGTTCAGAGAGCGTATTGAGCGAAGGGTTGTATGGGCCGTATTGCACATAGCTGGTCAGGCGGCTGAAATTCTGCTGCTGATTCTTTTTGGCATCGTTGCGGGACTTTACGACAAGGTCCACATACTGGTCGTAGCTCTCCTTGTTGCCTTTGGCATTCAGCAGGATGTCTTCCAGCAGTGCCAATGCGGCCGGCATGTTCTCTGTCAGGCCGGTAAGGGAGATGGTCGTGAGGTAGGTTCCCACACTGATGCGATAGTCACATGCCAGCTTGTAGAACTCCTGCTTCAGCTGGCTGACGGTCTTCTTGTTCGTTCCCACGTATTCGAGGTAACTGGGGGCATATTCAAAGCCCTTGATGTTTTCCGTACCGAAGTCATAGCGGAATACGAGCGTGAAGAGCCCGTCCTCGGTATTCTGCTTGTAAAGCAGCGGCAGTCCCTTTTTGGTCTTGCTCACGGTAAGGTCTTTCTTGAAGTCGAGGAAGCGCGGCTGGATGGGAACGACATGGGAGTTCTTTATCTCATTGAGGAAGTTGCTCGACATGTCGCGGTTGGTGGGTATGGGAGTAATCTCCGGTTTCTCGATCTTCTTCTGGGTGTTGTCCGTTCCGATTTTCTTATATACACACACAAAGTTGTCGTTAAGATAACGGTTGGCGAAGTTGATGACATCCTGCTTTGTCAGCTTTTCGGCACGTTGGAACTGTGTCGCGATGTCGGCCCAGTTGCGGCGGCAAATAAATGCGTCAACCATTTCTCCCACACGGTAGCTGTTGCTTTGCAGTGCTCGGAAATAGTCGAGTTTCATGTTGTTGATAACCGAGGGGAGCAAATCGTCGCTGAATTCTCCGCGTTTGAACTTTTCAAATTCTCCGAGGATCAGTGCGCGGAGTTCTTCAAGGCTTTGACCTTCTTTCGGCCGTCCTGAGATGAGGAACATCGAATAGTCGTCCATTGCCGATGCCCCGGCGCTGACGCTCTGCACCTTCATGGTCTGCTCAAGGTTGGTCTCAAAGAATCCTGCCTTGCCATTGGTAAGCATGTTCCCGATGACCGCGAGCGTGTCGGCCTGCCCGCTGCGTGCTCCGTCGAACCGCCACGCGAGGCGAAGGTTCTCAGCCTCCTTGCCCACGATGGTCGTGTCTATCGGGGCTGTGATGGCTGGCTGCGGCCCGTACTCTGGACGAGAAAGGTTCTTGTTCGGTTTCCAAGAGCCGAAATGCTTGTCGAGAATGGCAATGACCTCGTCGGGATTGAAGTCGCCTGCCATACAGATTGCCACGTTGTTGGGCACATAGTAGCGGTTGAAGTAGTTCTTGATGTTCGTGATGGAAGGGTTCTTCAAGTGTTCTTGCGTCCCAATGGTCGTTTGTGTGCCGTAAGGATGTGTGGGGAAGAGTTTTTTGTTCATCGCCTCCCAAACCTTGCGGTTGTCTTGCGCCATACCGATGTTCTTCTCTTCATACACAGCTTCCAATTCGGTGTGGAAGCCACGAATCACCATGTTCTGGAAACGGTCGGCTTGGATGCGTGCCCAGTTTTCCACCTCGTTGGAAGGGATGTTCTCCGTATAACAAGTCACGTCGTTCGACGTGTAGGCATTCGTGCCTTGTGCACCGATGGCAGACATCAGCTTGTCATACTCATTCGGGATGAAATACTTTGCGGCAAGCTGGCTCACACTGTCAATCTCATGGTAAGCTTTCTTGCGTGCCACGGGGTCGGTCAGCTTTCGATAAGCCTCGAAACGCTGCTCGATCTCGTCCAATAGAGGTGCTTCCGCCTCGGGATTGTTCGTGCCATACAACTTGGTTCCTTTGAACATGATGTGTTCCAGATAGTGTGCCAGACCTGTCGTCTCGGCAGGGTCGTTGCGGCTTCCCGTACGCACGGCAATGTGTGCGTCGATACGCGGGGTCTCTTTGTTCACCGAAAGATAAACTTTCAAACCATTTGGCAACGTATAAATGCGTGTCTGCATCAAGTCGCCAGGAACGGTCGCATACTTGTACTTCTGTGCCTGGACTGTCAATGTCGACAAGGCAACAAAGAATGCGAAAATAATTCTTTTTTTCATCTTCATATATATATTCAATTGTCTTTTTCAATCTTCAAAGTTAAGAGAAAAGCTGTACACAATGCCCCAAGACATCAGAGCAAAGCGTACAGCATGTTTTGACTATTTACATCCCGGACACCAAGGCTTGAGCTGTTTAAAGAAATCGTTGCCTTTGTCGTCCACAAGGATAAACGCGGGGAAGTTCTCCACACGAATCTTCCAAACCGCCTCCATGCCCAGCTCAGGATATTCCACGCATTCTATGCTCTTGATGGAATCTTGTGCCAGCACGGCGGCCGGGCCACCGATGCTTCCCAGATAGAATCCGCCATGCTTTTGGCAGGCATCCGTCACTTGCTGTGAGCGGTTGCCCTTTGCTATCATGATCAACGAGCCGCCATTTGCCTGGAACGGGTCTACATACGGGTCCATGCGCTGTGCCGTGGTCGGCCCCATTGAGCCGCAAGGCATCCCCTGGGGTGTTTTTGCCGGTCCGGCATAGTAAACAGGATGGTTCTTGAAGTATTCCGGCAGCCCTTCTCCGCTGTCAAGACGCTCCTTGAGCTTGGCGTGTGCGATGTCACGAGCTACGACAATCGTGCCGTTCAAGCTCACACGCGTGGCAACTGGATATTGGCTGAGTACTTTGCACACTTCACGGATGGGCTGGTCCAAGTCGATTTGGACCACGTCGCCTTCGCCGGCCTGACGCAATTCCTCTGGAATCAACTCATAGGGTTTGTCGTCCATCTTCTCAATCCAAAGCCCGTCTTTGTTGATCTTGGCCTTGATATTGCGGTCTGCCGAACAGCTGACTCCCATTCCAACAGGACAAGAGCCGCCATGACGTGGCAGACGCACGACGCGGATGTCATGCGCGATGTATTTTCCGCCAAACTGGGCACCAAGGCCAAATTTGTATGCCTCTTCCAACAAGACTTTCTCCAACTCTACGTCACGGAAAGCGCGTCCCGTCTCATCGCCCGTCGTGGGGAGGCTGTCATAGAAGTGGGTTGAAGCGAGTTTCACGGTCAAGAGGTTTTTCTCTGCCGAGGTGCCGCCGATAACGAATGCAATGTGGTAAGGCGGGCACGCTGCCGTCCCCAGTGTCTTCATCTTCTCCAGAAGGAATGGGATGAGGGTCTTCGGGTTCAGCAATGCCTTTGTCTCTTGGAAGAGATAGGTCTTGTTGGCTGAGCCGCCGCCTTTTGCCACGAAGAGGAACTTGTATTCCATGCCTTGTGTAGCCTCCAAGTCAATTTGGGCGGGGAGGTTGCAACGTGTGTTCACTTCGTCATACATGTTCAAAGGTGCATTTTGCGAATAGCGCAAGTTCTCTTGCGTATAGACGTTATAAATGCCGCGGGCTATCGCCTCTTCGTCCTCAAAACCGGTCCAGACTTGCTGCCCTTTCTCACCATGGATGATGGCTGTGCCTGTGTCTTGGCAGACAGGAAGGACTCCCTTGCATGCCACCTCTGCATTGCGGAGCATCGCCAAAGCCACGTATTTGTCATTGTCAGAGGCTTCAGGGTCATGGAGAATCTTCGCCACTTGCTCGTTGTGGGAACGGCGGAGCATGAAGCTCACATCGTGAAATGCTTGCTGTGTGAGCAATGTCAGTGCCTCGGGAGAAACCTTCAGAATCGGTTTTCCTTCAAATTCGCTTACGGAAACGCCTTCCTTTGAAACCAAATAATATTCGGTGTCATCCTTTCCTAGTTGGAACATCGGCGCATACTTAAAATCTGGTGTTGTTGCCATTTGACTTATTATGTTTTTTAGTTAATTGATGATATTCAATAATGTTTCTGACAATTTTTCCGTGCAAATTTAGAAAAATTAAACGAGAAAAGCAAACTTATGGCGATCTTTAAAAATATTATAACTTTTTCGGCAGGACAAAAGGTGAAAAAATAAAACGTTTAATGTCGTTTGGGGCAAAATCATACAAGAAAGAATTATTTCTTTCCCAAATGTTTGATTATGCTATAGGCCTCGTAAAGGCCCAGCTCGCCTGACTTGCTCAAATCCTTGATCCCCGCGTCCAGATTGCCCGCATTCATATAGGCCAGACCACGGTTGAGAAAGGCTTCCGCCATATTGCCGTCCAAAGCGATGGCATGATCATAGTCGGCGATGGCAAGCTCCCAGTCTTTCTGCACAAAATAATGATTGCCACGGTTATAATAAAGACAGGCATTGTCGGGTTGAAGTGTAATGGCACGATTGAAGTCCGACAAAATCATGGTCGACTTCAACCTGACATTCGCACCTTGTGAAGCATCAAAAACGTTCATCATCGACTGACAAACTGCGCGCTGCCACAGTGCCAATACATTGTCTGGCTCAATCTCCAACACCGTGGTAAAGTCGGCAATGGCATCATTGAAGTTTTGAAGAACCGTGTAGGCCACCCCGCGCCGCATGAGCAAGACGACGGTTTTCTCCAGGTTCTTCAAATTTTCCAGCGACACCGTCAAAGAGTCTATCAAGCCGAAGAATTGCATGGACTGAGATTCCGTCAAGGTAGGAGGATTGCAGGTAATCGAAATGGCCAAGCCGCTGCCGCTCTTGCGGTTCAGGGCTTCCACCATTTCATGAAAAATGGGGAAGTTCCTAACGCCATTGGCATAAGGGAAGTACGACAGCAAATACATGTCCGCCATCTCCATGTCCACCTTGCGGTTTTGCACCTTGCCACGATAGTCGCTCTTGTATTCATGCTCAACAGCGTTTTCGTCGGCTACAACAATTTGATTGTATTTTTCGACGTTGATCTCACTGCGTTTGCGCACCTGCTGCAACTTTTCCTTGCTCCATCGGGGCTGAATGCCGATGCGCTTGTTCATCTGGGCCTTGAAAATGCGGAACTCATCTTGCTCTGCCTGGCGTGTCATGCCCAATTTCCGATAGCAGCTTGCACGATGGTGCAAGCCGGTCCAAAAATTAGGGAATTGTGCGATTACTTTTGAAAAATCACGGATGGCGCCTTGGTAGTCGCCCGTATTTTCAAGCAGAATGCCACGATTGAAAATCGCCAGCACATTCTCGGGCTCCAGCTGCAGCACATAGTCGAAATCTTCGATGGCACGGTTGTCGTCGCCCACTTGCATACGCATCAGCCCACGGTTGTAATGGGCAAGGAAGTTACGGGGCTCCAAATCTATGGCCATGTCATAGTCGGCCATCGCACCACGCAAATTATTGATGTTCAGGCGCGCCAAGGCGCGGTTGATGTAATTGCCCGCTAATTTGGGGCGCAAATGAATAACTTTCGACAAATATTCTTCTGCCTCTCTCCACCTCTTTTGCGCCAGGGAGATCATGGACCGGGCACTCCAGGCGTCTGCATCATACGGGTCCATCGCCAATGTCTTTTCCAACCACGCCGAGGCCTGCAACGTGTCTTTTTCTTGCAAAAAAACCTGCGCTTTCAAGGCATACGCATTAGAATAAGTGCTCCACCTTGAAATCATCGCATCCAAATCTAAATGGGCAGACGCATAATCCCCGTTCTCTATCTTACACAACGTACGATTGTACCAAAGTCCTTTATTGGAAGGCGACAATTGAATCGAGACATCGTAGTCTGCTATGGCCTCTTCAAACTTTCGCTGTTTGATCCTACACAAACCGCGAAGCTCGAAAACGCCCAACACATAGGGATTGCGACTCACCGCCTCGGCACAATCGTTTTCCGCACCGATATAATCCTCCAAATAAAACTTGGCAACCGCTCGGTAGAACCAGGGCTCATACAGATAAGGCTTTGCATTGATGGCTTGATTAAAATACTGGATCGAAAGTACATAGTCCTCATAATAGAGTGCACTGCGCCCTACCATGATTAGCCTGTCCGTATTAAATTGAGCCCGGCTCAATGATGCGGCTAACAACAACAGCAAAACGACAATCGTCTTCCGCATATCATCCCTGTATCGGCAACATCCAACTGGCCAAAAGTCCCGATAAGAACTAACGTCTAGCCACTTTCGTACGGTAGCTGCAATGGAAACGGCCTTGGAGAATAGCCTTCAATTTATTCTTTATCAATTGTTTGCGCAAAGGAGAAACATGGTCGATAAACATCTTACCGTCAAGATGGTCGAACTCATGCTGCATCACGCGAGCCAAATAACCTTCGACCCATTCCTCATGAGCTTGGAGCTGCTCGTCAAGATACTGAACGCGAATACGGCTCGGACGGGTTACATTCTCGTGGATGCCAGGCACGGAAAGACAGCCTTCTTCCATGGTCTGAGAAGCAGAAGTCGCATCGTACTCTATGATATGAGGATTGATGTATGCCCTACGAAAGCCTTTATACTCAGGCAAATCCTCGCTGAGGACATCTAAATCTATCACCGACACCCGAATAGGCTTGCCTATCTGCGGAGCAGCAAGTCCAACGCCATCAGAGGCAGACAATGTCTCATACATGTCTTCCAAAAGCTTGTCCAAGTCCGGATAATCCAGCGGTATGTCTTGTGCCACCTCTCGCAACACAGGATGACCATATATATATATAGGTAATATCAAAACTGTAAAATCTAAATCATTCCAACAAAACGCGCCAAAAGCAACGTCTTAAACTCATTTCCTAAAATTTCGAGACGCCAAATAATTCTGTAGCAAAATAACAGCACTTATCTCGTCAACAAGCGCCTTATTCCGGCGGTCTTTACGCTTCAGGCCGCCTTCCAACATCGCCTGATGGGCCAAAACAGAGGTGTAGCGCTCGTCATAATACTCTATCGGAATTTCCGGCTGATGTCTTTGCCAATAAGCAACAAACAACTGAACCCGAGGCAGGTTCTCACTGGGAAGACCATTGGACTGCAACGGCTTTCCTATAACAACCCGCTCAACAGCCTCACGCTGCATGTAGTCTACCAAAAAACGATACAAGTCAGACGTGGAAACAGTCGCCAACCCACCAGCAATCAACTGAAGCGGGTCGGTAACTGCTATCCCTGTCCGTTTTTTACCGTAATCTATCGAGACGATACGCGCCACGAACGACTTTACTTTTGGTTGTACAGCAACCAAGCATCCGGGTATTTCCCCCTGAACTGATCGCGAGAACGCGCCGCATCCGACTTGTTGTCATGCGTCGAAGCAATGACACGATACATCCTGATGCCTTCGCTGTAAGCCAACTGGGCATCATAGCCTGCCGACCTCAACGTCTGCTGCAAGCCCTCGGCATTTGCCTTCACCGAAAAAGAGCCAACAACTACGCTAAAGTTACGAATACCACTTCCGTTAACCAAAGTGACACTCTCGGTACGAACGCTGACATTATCATAATTGTCAACAACACGAGCTTCGGAAGCAGGACGCTCTGTAATTGGAGTCACCACTGGTGCATCCGAGTGCTGGCGATTGTAGGCCGCTTCCTGCTCTTGTGCCTTCGCCTTCTCATAGGCTTTCTTGTAGGCACTTTCCTTGGCACCACAGCTGCTCAACGCCATTGCCACGCAGAATCCTGCGCAAAAAATCATACTTTTTCTCATCTTTTGTTATCTTAAAGTACAAAAAATTAATACTCTCATTAAAATGTTTTTGCGAAGATAAAAAAAATACATGAAATGACCCAAAAAAACGAACATAAAGTTTGTTAAATACACATTTTCCATGGTTTTTGTGAAAAAAACTGCACCGTTCCATTGATTTTTCAAAAACTTTTCATACATTTGCTTACAAAATATAAACATATAAACCCTTTAATACATAAGTAAAACCATGAAAACATTAGGTTACATCGGTGCCTTCCTGGGAGGTGCCATCGCTGGAGCTGCCATCGGGCTGCTCATGGCGCCAGAAAAAGGCGCAGACACTAGAACGAGAATCGCAGACGCAGTAGACGACTTCTGCAAACGGCACAACATCAAGCTCAGCCGAAAAGAAATGGAAGATTTGGTCGACGACATCAAAGAAGCAGCACCCTCTATCGACGAATAAGACATGTTCTCCAACGACAAGAACATAGAGTCTATCGCACAGCTGGCAGAACTGTTCAAGCACTACATCGGGCTACAGACCCAATACATCAAACTCGATGTCATCGAAAAAATCGTGCGCCTCTTCACGGTCATCACCCTGGCGATCGTGTTGGCACTGACTATCGTGCTAGTGTTCATATTTCTGTCCTTCTCTGCCGCATACATGCTCGCGCCCGTCTTCGGAAAGGCAGGCGCGTTCCTACTCGTCGCAGCCTTTTACATAACCCTATTCGTCATCCTGGTCTGCTTCCGAAAACAACTCATCGAGCGGCCGTTAGTCGGATTTTTGGCAAGCCTTTTAATGGAAAAATAACCCATGAACGACATCAAGAACAACACTGCCTACCATTCGCTCAGTCAGATAAAAGAACAAAAAGAGGCTATACGCAACAGCATACAAGAAGATGACAGACGAATGAAAGAATTATGGAACAAACTCTTCCACCATGAGCCAACACACCTCAAAACACCGACAAAACGGTTTGCCGGAATCATGAACACAGGGGCAAACCTCCTTGACGGACTCATCCTAGGATGGAAACTATACAGGAAATTCAATAAAAAAAACACTACAAAGAAAAAATAAGGACATATTCACCACAAAGCTCTACAAAACCATACCCAAAACAAGAACTAAGAAAAAAAGAACTTCAACAAATGGGATTCAAGTAAATAAATTTAATTTAACAATTTCAAGCATGAAAAAAGACAAAAAAGCGTATGCCTCGCCCTACTTACTAGTATTGGAAACAAAGCCCGAACAATTATGCGACCCGACTGTTAGCAACGTCAATGTCGGAGGCGAAGGAAACGACCCCGTTGGGCCTCAACCACCGGCAAAACCAACCACCGTTGAAAGCCACAAATGGGAATGGGACGAATGGGAAGACGATTTTTGGGATGAATACAAAGAAAAAGACTGAAAACGACCAAAAATCCCGCTTCCAACAAAAACTGAACTATTACTCTATTACTCTACATCATCTTGAGTAATAGCTCAAATGTTTATTGTTTATCCCACATCACAACAGCCCAAATTTCTCGATAACTATGCGTCATTTATTCAAAACTTTTCTCTTTTCGTCAAATTTTCAGCGGCTTTTCCTTCTTTTTCCCTCAATCTTCGTCATCTTCCTCCATTTCTTTCGGTTTGTGACTGTATAAATAGGGATATTGGTGTTTGTAAGACCATTTGCCGATTGCCTTCAAGGAGTCGATTTCCGCCCGCTTGCGGTAGACGGAGTCGCGGGAGAAGTCCCACTCCCAAAGTGGGGTGTAAATCCGCCTCATATAATTTTGGGGCTTTTGGAACTTCAAGTCGCTGATGCCCAACGCCTTACACTTCTCGTCGAATTCATCCTCCGAGAAGGGCCCCAGCACCGTCGTGTCGCGCTTTTGGACAATCCAGTAGCACTCGCGGATCCGAATCATCTTCTCAATCATGTTGACCAGGCTGTCCAGCTCTGCCATCTCACGATGAGCCAAATACATGGACAGCTCCGACTCGTATTCTGAGAGTGATGGGATTTGGAAGGCGACAAGATAGTCGTCATTAAGCCTATAATCAAGAACGTCTGTTCCTATGGAAAAAACAATAGTTTTAATAGTTTTGTTCCCTTTTTTGGAGTCATAGAGTCCGACCCTGCAGTCGCCAGCAAAATAATTGTCTGGATATATAATAACATCGCCCTGAGCCGCCATAAACAATACATAAAAAGCCCC
>ONQK01000002.1 GCA_900319895.1 uncultured Prevotella sp.
CAACATCGTTTCATTTAAAAATAATTAACTCAAATTAGCATGAAAAAAATCTACTTTTTCGCCATCCTTGGCGTATTAGCACTACAGCCTTGCTCCCTCTATTCACAAATCACGAATGACGTTGAGGAAATCAGTGCCATAGAGGAAGCCAGCAACGAAGAGTTGGTGAAATCGCCCCACAAGGCAGATGCAGCCACCAGGCCAAACGCCGTATTCTACATACCCAACGGGGCGCTCTTCTCATCCTACGACTTCGGGCGCGGCTGGTATCGCCAAGTTGACCCGATTCTACACATGCCGCCATTTGTAGACCAGACGTTCAAAAACGCCACATCGGGCGCGGAGAGCTATGAATGGAAATATGTAGACCCGTCCGTGGAATACAACATGTTCAATCCGCAAATCACCTCAACCCAAGTCGACTTGACCGTAAATTATGGGCCGCAAATCGGCAACATAGAAGCCCCGACATTGAAAGCCACCAACGCACAGGGCGACAGCATCAGCCCGCAAATCACATGGCTTCGAGTAGGCGGAGGCCCCGTACACATGGAAACCGTCAGCACAACCGCCCACTATTACATGGGCAATTCCCCTGCTGACACCAAAAGCACATCGAACCGTAACGGCGGCATCAATTATTTTGCGGTCAACACACCGGCGGCAAACAAGACATGGACAAACCGTACAAGAGAGGTCAACGACACGGTCATGATCAAAGGCGTTGCAGAGCTGTTCTACAAGCCCATTGCACCCTACGCATTGCGCGAAGTGCATGTCCCCATCTACCTCACGGCCACACAGTCCGTCAGCAGCGACTTCAAGCTCACCCTGCAAGAGGTGGAACAAGACCTGACAACCGGAGCTATTGTTTCCTATGGAGACACCATCGCCACACAAGTACTCAGCAAAGACAAGATGAGGCTTTTGAGCCAGTCGAGCGGCAATAAGTATTACGAACTGGCATTCAAGCAACTCGTCGATGCCAAGACCAACCAAGTTGTAGAGGGATTCACCATCGACAAGGCACTGCTCATCACGCTCACCTTAAACAATCCAGACGATGAGACGTCCTCATTCACCATCAACATGATGTGCGACAAGCTTCAACTGCCCAACAAGTTCCATGCCTACGTTCTCTATGATGCAAAGAAAAAGAAAGACGGAACTATCGCCAAACACATATATGAACGAGGCATTTTTTCACTCACCAACGGCTACACACGCTCATTGCCGTTTTTGCTCGAAGCATCGTTTGAATATCTCAGGGGAACAGAAACCGGATCCGAGACCGAAGGTGCATGGGAAGCCCCTGCCACAGGAGGGACCAAGACCATAGACCTGATCTCAAGCGTTCCCTATCAAGACGCCCTAAAGATGCAGACCTTCTGGAAAGTGACCCTCGAAGACGGAAGCCCGCTGCCCACATGGCTCAATGTTACAGTAACAGATGAATACAATGACGAGAAGGCATACCAAAACAACACTTCGGTCAAATTCCAAGCCATCGGCACCAACAACAACGACGTGCGCGAGGCGACGGTTCTGCTCAGCTTCATCGGTGGAAAATACAAGTTTAATGTGAAGCAAAAAACGACAAACTCCATCCAAATCATCACAAACGACGACAGCCAAGCCGACGCCCCGATGTACAACATCGCCGGGCAGCGCATCGACGGCAACTATAAGGGAGTCGTCATCCGGAACGGGAAAAAAATTATCAGATAAGACCATGCAAACCCATCTGAAGCTGTCTATGCTAGACAAATAGTTCACGTTTTTTTCATTGTCCGCGCCACTTCACGAGAAGTGGCGCGGTTTTTTCGAGCCCATTGCGAGAAATTATTGACAATAAATTTGTAAATTTGCACACCATCCACTTTTTTAATGACATTTAGAACAATTGAAGACATGAACAAGAACCCATTCAAATTTTTGGTTTTACAATTATGGCTAGCTACATTTTGCGCCATTCAAGTACAAGCTCAAGAAAAAGCCTACCCACATTTTCTAGACCTCAAAGACGTCCCCGACGGCACCTTCTACCTCCCCGCGCCACCCGACACCTCGTCCATTGCCTATTTACGCGACTTCGACCGCTATCAATGGGGGAAATCCATTCGCAACACGCCGCGCGGCAGGCAAGCCGACTTTGACGCCTACACGGAAGTCGACTCCATCCTAAAAGGTTTTGAAGACGCTTTCGGCATGCTGATTACCAAGGAAAAGACACCTGAGATGTACAAACTCCTGGAGTGCGTCGAAACCGACGGCAGCCTGTCGGTGCGTGCCGTCAAGCGAAAATACATGCGCAAACGCCCATACGTCCAATTCAACGAGCCGACTTTAGTGCCCCGTGACGAAGAAGAACTCAGGCACAGCGGCTCCTACCCGTCCGGACACACTGCACGCGGGTGGGCGATGGCCTTAATCCTCATCGAACTCAACCCAGAGGCCCAGGACAAGTTGCTCAAACGCGGCTACGAATATGGAGAAAGCCGGGTTATTGCAGGCTTTCACTATCAAAGCGACGTAGACATTGCCCGGGTTGCCGCCAGTGGAGTCGTGGCTCGCCTGCACGCCGACAAGGCATTCTGCAGACAACTCGAAAAAGCCAAAAAGGAATATGCCAGACTTAAAAAATGAGCATGTTGAAGCTTGATGTGAGCACCCGCCTCCATCAAGCTTCAAAAATGAGATGAAAATCCCCCAGGAACAGCAGGGTTAAAACATTTTTTTGCCTGTCATTTAACTTTTACGACCCGAAATCATCTTTAACTTATCATGAATAAATATCTAACAACTATTCTCCTTGCATTTTCTGCAGTAGCAGCGTTTGCACAGGGACAAGTCAAAGGAAAGGTTTCCGACAAAGCCAGTAACACGGCGCTGAGCTACGTCAACATCCGGGTGTCAGAACAAGGTCAAGAAAAAGTGATGAAAGGTGCGATGACCGATGAAAACGGGCATTTCAACATCACCGGGCTGGCCTACGGCAATTACACCCTGACGGTATCGCTCCTCGGCTATAAGACGGTCATGCGCAATTTCACGTTGTCGGAGAGCCATCCCTCTGTTTCGTATGCCAACATTTTCATCGCAGAAGACGCAAAAACCCTCAAAGAAGTAACCGTTACGGGGCAACGGTCGTCCATGAAGCTGGAAGTCGACCGCAAGACTTTCAATGTAGAGCAAGACATCGCCAGTGCCGGTGGCTCTGCCACTGATGTATTGGAGAACATCCCCTCTGTGGAAGTTGACAACGATGGCAACATTTCGCTCCGTGGCAACAGCAGCGTAGAGGTATGGATTAACGGCAAGTCCAGCGGCTTGACCAGCGACAACCGCGGCGACATCCTCCGCCAGCTCCCCTCCGAGAGCATCGAGCGCATAGAAGTCATCGACAACCCTTCGGCCAAGTTCTCGGCAGAAGGAAGTGCGGGCATCATCAACATCATATTGAAAAAAGACCGCAAAGCCGGCTATTACGGCTCCGTACAAGTGGGCGGCGACACGAGCGGCGGCGCCCGCGCCAGTGCAAACATCAACTATAACAGCGCTAAATTCGACGCTTATGCCAATGTCGGCTACCATCACCGCGTAAACAAAGGGCAGTCGGAGAGCTATCAAGAATTTTTGAAGAGCAACGACTTCATGTCTTCCAATGGCTACAACAACCAAAAGGGCAACGGCATTTTCAGCCGTGCGGGCATTACTTGGCATGCCACGGGGAAAGACGACTTCTCGCTCAACGGCATGATGATGCTGGGCAACGGGAAGAACAACAGTTCCACGCCCTATCATTACGGCATTGTCGGCATACCAGGCTATACCCGCACCATGCTAAGACAGACCAATGGCGAGTCGGACATGCGCATGCTTTACGGTGAATTCAACTACAAACACACCTTTTCTGCTCGTCACACGCTCGACTTCACCGTCGGCCTCAACAGCTGGAAGATGAACAACGAGAACATCTACCAAGATTCCACGGAGTTTTTCCTGCCGCCCGCGCCCACGGCATACAGCTATCAGAAACGCCCGATGAAGACCAACAGCCGGAAATGGGAAGTCAAACTGGACTACGAGAATGCACTGACCGAGAAATTGAAGCTGCAAGCAGGCTATCAGGGCAGCTTCTCACATGAAAACTCCCCGCAAGAGTCATTCGTCGACCTCAACCATTGGGACGGCAGAGAGATGGAAGAAGACGTCAACTTCTACAACCGCTTTCTCTATGACACTGACATACATGCACTATACACGACGGCGACATACAATTTTGGGAAATTTGGCATCATGGCAGGCCTACGCGGAGAATACTGGCACGTCAACACCGAGAGCTACAACTGGCAACAGAACATTGATGCCTCACTGCGCGAAAAGCCTTTTGACAAAGACTATTTCCAGCTCTTCCCGAGCATTTTCATGTCCTACCAGCTGACACCGACCCAACAATTGCAGCTCAACTACACGCGCCGCCTGCGCCGGCCATGGGGCGGACAGCTCAACTCATTCAAGAACACGCAAGATGCCTCGATGATCTCATTCGGCAACCCAGAGTTGACACCAGAGTTCTCCAACTCCTTCTCACTCAACTACCTCAAACAATGGACCGAGCATTCACTGCTGGTGAGCGCCTACTATCGACCGACTTCTGATGTCATACAACGCATCAACTACCAAAACCACACCGACGGCCTGATGTACCAAACCAGCATGAACGTCACACGGAGCACCAGCACAGGCCTGGAACTGACCTTAAAAGACAAATTCTTCCGAATTCTCGACCTCACCACCAGTGCCAATTTCTACTACTACAGGCTTAACGGCTTTGCTTTCGACGTTGATGGGCAAACCATCAGCGGACGGGCAAACCAGAACTTCACCTGGAACGCCCGCATGATGGCCAGCATCATGTTGCCTTACGACCTCTCGGTACAACTAACAGGCAACTACCGCTCACGCCAAACCATCACACAAGGCTACCGGAAAGCATCCTACGGGCTTGACTTCGGTGCCAGGAAAACCTTCTTCAACAAGAAATTAACCCTGTCGGTCAACTGCCGAGACGTGCTCGACTCACGGAAATTCAGGAACTACACCAGTAGCGACACGTTCAAACGCCACCAACTCTTCAGAAGAGGCAATCGAAAGGTGGCAGTAACCCTATCGTGGAACTTCGGCAACATGAAAGCCAAGCGCCCACGCATGGACATGATCAACGGAGGACAAGAAGACATCGACATGCAAGAACAATACAGCGGTAGAGGAGAAGAATAGACGACTACCCATGCCAGAGCAACTACTGGCATGGGTATTCCTTGAAATAAAACAATTTAATACATATAAAAAAGAAAAACAAGATGAAAAAAATCCTTACAACCCTAGCCATCGCCATCGCCATAAGCGCATCAGCACAAACTACGCCACTATGGATGCGCCATTGCGCCATCTCACCCAACGGGGAAAGCATTGTCTTTTCTTATAAAGGCGACATTTTCTGCGTATCCACAGAAGGCGGAACGGCACGACAGCTCACCTCAAACCCTGCATACGACGCCCACCCCATCTGGAGCCCAGACGGACAGAAGATTGCATTCACGTCCAACCGCGAAGGCAGCCTCGACATCTACATCATGGACAAAAACGGCGGCGAGCCGCGGCGGCTGACCACAGACAGCGGTAACGAAGTGCCAATGGCGTTCCTCAACGACGAACAAATCTTATTCAATGCCAATATCATGCCTACGGCAAAATCCATTTATTTTGCAAGCAGCTCATTCCCACAAACCTACACCATCGACGCCAACGGGGGGCGCCCACGCCTCTACTCGCCCGTGCCCATGCAAGACATCAGCGTGAACCCCACTTCCGGCGAGCTACTTTTCCACGATAAAAAAGGCTATGAGGATGAATTCCGCAAACACCACCAGTCGCCCATTGCCCGGGACATTTGGCTCAACAGTAGCGACAAGTTCAAGAAACTGACCAATTTTCACGGCGAGGACCGTACGCCAAGATGGGCAAATGACGGAAAAAGCTTTTATTACCTGAGCGAAGAAGACGGAACTTTCAACATTTACAAGCGGCAAGTGGCAAATACGCAAAAACAACAAATTACGCGCCACAAAAACCATCCGGTCCGCTTCCTCACCGTAGCCCAAAACGGCACGCTCTGCTATGGATACGACGGCGAGGTCTACACCACCCGTGACGGCGAAGAGCCAAGGAGGGTGAACATCAACATCATTGCCGACAAAAGCGACAAAGACCTCATTAGACAGACCAAGACATCGGGCGCGACGGAGATCCTGCTTTCGCCCAACGGGAAAGAAATCGCCTTCGTGATGCACGGCGACGTCTATGTAACCTCCATTGACTACACTACGACCAAGCAAGTCACCGACACGCCCGAGCAAGAGCGCTCCATCAGCTTTGCACCCGACGGCAAGTCCATCGTCTATGCCTCCGAGCGCAACGGCCTGTGGCAGATTTACCAGACACGCATCAAGAACAACGAAGAAAAAACCTTCACCTACGCCAGCGACTTGGAGGAAGAGCGCCTCACACAATCCGACCAGACCTCCTTCCTGCCAAAATTCAGTCCCGACGGCAAATGCATCGCCTACTTCGAAAACAGGAGTACGCTCAAGGTCATGGACCTCAAAAGCAAGAACACCCACACTGCCCTTGACGGCAAATACATCTTCTCCTACCAAGACGGAGACCTGTGGTTCCAATGGAGCCCCGACAGCCGCTGGCTGCTCACGCCCTACATCGGCTTCGGCGGATGGAACAACACCGACATCGCCCTCGTGTCCGCCGACGGCAAAGGCGAGGTGTACGACTTGACCGAAAGCGGATACGGCGATGCCAACGCCAAATGGGTATTGGGCGGAAAAGCCATGATCTTCGCCAGCGACCGCGCCGGCTACAGGAGCCATGGAAGCTGGGGGACAGAAGACGATGTCTACATCATGTTCTTCGACCAGGATGCCTACGAGCGCTTCACCATGACCAAAGAGGAAAAAGAACTCATCGACAAGGAGAAAGAAGAGAAAAGGAAGGAGGCTGCAGGCAAAAAAGAAGAGAAAAAGGCAGCCGAGAAGAAAAAGCAGCAAAAAACAACCGAGAAAGAAAGACTCAAATTCGACCTGGAAAACTGTCGCGACCGCATCGTGCGGATCACCGCCAACTCATCCCGGCTGGCCGACGCACTGCTCAGCCCTGGCGGCGACACACTGTATTATCAAGCTCGGTTTGAAGGCGGATTCGACCTCTGGAGACACGACTTGCGCGAGAGAAAGACGGAAATTGTCATGAAAAACATCGGCTCCGGAGAGATGTTTGCAGACAAAGCCTTCAAAAACATCTTCATCGGTACACCAAGAGGCATCAAAAAGGTGGAAATAGCCAACGGAAAGAGCAAGAACATTGAATTCGAGGCACGTTTCAACTATAAGCCCTATGAAGAAAGGGCCTACATGTTCGACCACGTTTGGCGACAGGTCAAGGACAAATTCTATGTCGAAAACATGCACAACGTTGACTGGGAATACTATCGCAAGGCGTATGAACGCTTCCTCCCGCACATCAACAACGGCTACGACTTCAGCGAGATGCTCAGCGAGATGCTGGGAGAGCTCAATGCCTCACACACAGGCGCAAGATTCAACGGCGAAGGCGCAAGCCTTACAACGGCGTGCCTGGGAGTCTTCCTTGACAACGGCTACGAAGGCGACGGGCTGAAAATCGAGGAAGTCATCAAAAACAGTCCTTTTGCCCAAAAGAACACCGGAGTCACTTCCGGATGCATCATCGAAAAAATTGACGGGGAACGCATCCTGCGCGACCAAGACTACAACCATCTACTCGACGGAAAAGCCGGCAAGCCCGTCCGTTTCACCGTCTTCAACCCAAATGGGAAGAAACGCTTCGACGTGACCATCCGCCCCATTTCAAAGGGAGAGCAACAAGAACTACTCTACAAACGATGGGTTGACCGCAACCGCGAGATGGTCAAGCAACTCTCCGGCGGGCGCATTGCCTATGTACATGTGCAAGCCATGAACAGCCCCAGCTTCCGCACCGTCTTCAGCGAACTGCTGAGCAACGAGAACCGCCAAAAAGATGCCGTCATCGTCGACGAGAGGCATAACGGCGGCGGATGGCTCCACGACGACCTCTGCACCCTGCTCAGCGGGAAACAATACCAAAGCTTCGTGCCCCACGGGAAATACGTTGGATACGACCCGTGGAACAAATGGGTCAAACCTTCCTGCGTACTGATGTGCGAAGACGACTACAGCAACGGGCACGGCTTCCCAATGGTTTACAAAGAGTTGGGCATCGGGAAGCTCGTCGGTACGCCTGTGGCAGGCACCATGACCGCGGTTTGGTGGGAGACGCTCATCGACAACCGGCTCGTCTACGGCATTCCGCAAGTCGGATGCGTGGACATGAGAGGCAACTACGGCGAGAACCAGCAGCTCAACCCCGACATTGAGGTATACAACTCGCCTGAAGACTACCTTAGCGGGAAAGACAGGCAGCTGGAAGAAGCTGTAAGGCTAATGATGAAACATAAATAAAAAAGAGATACAAAAAAATCAGACAAAACCTGCGAAAACTACTCGAAAACACACAATCAAGGCTCTGCCGACACCGCGGCAGAGCCTTGCATTTTATGCAGTCAATCGTCTCTCCCCACATTACTGTCGGCCAAACACATACAAGTGCCAATCCACTACCATTGCCGTCCGCGAAAATCCCGCTCCATGGAAGGCCAACGGGGCGACAGGCATGGCTCCGCCCGTCTATTGCCACCTCGCCCCGCCGTCCTAGACCTCCCGTCCCCCAAAAAAAGTCGCATTTACGCAGCCCGATGCATCGCCTGTCCGAGGGAACATCGCGCCTGAAAGCCCCCTTCGGACTGCTGGCCGCCACTCGTCAAAACTCCTGAACCATTCGTTGGAAGGATGGCATCCAAGCGCATTTC
>ONQK01000012.1 GCA_900319895.1 uncultured Prevotella sp.
CCATCCAACTTGACGGAGTCAAGGCAGACGCCCCCCTCCAGTGTCATTTGCTCAAAATAGAGCATCGAGTCGGCTGCTTCACTAATATTGCCCTCTATCTTGAATTTTTTTTGGTCTTGGCATGCTGTCAAAAAACATCCTCCGCCCAGGGCAAAGAAAACAGCCATTGTTTTCAAAAATATCCTTTTCATGTCTCTCGTTTTTCGTTCAAAATGGTTACAAAAATAATAAAATTTAGTTGAATTTTGCCAAATTCATGGGAAATATTTCGTTTTTTGCACTTCATCCATCCATTCTTCATCCTCCACCATCTTTTTCCTTGACACAAGTCCCATTTTCATCCGTCAAACGACGGAGCTGTCAACAAGACCCTTAAAAAGCATGCTACAACCACCTGCGCCAAAAGCATTTTCAAGAAGAACTGCCGCATGCAGGGGATTACATGCGGCAGGGATAGAATAAAAAAACAAGTTACTTGAAAACAAGCGACACTTGCGGAAATTCAGCGCCAATCAGCGGTTCTTCCGATGAAAAACAAATGGAAAAGGCAATTCTCGCACGATGGTCTCTCCATTTTTCCGTAGTATATCGCTAAACGTCTAACATAGCTTAATAGTGTCTTGAGACAAAGATATACTTTTCTGTGGTTAAGGACGAATATTGCACGCTTATTTTCGACAAATTAACGGTTTCTTGTTCGGTTCAACACCAATCTTTACATTTATTGTATTTTGCAAGATGGCCATTGCACAAAAAAACGTTGAAAGAAAGCCGCGGCACGACGACTGGCATCCCCCACGAGACTACGCGCCGACAGCATAGTCCGTGAAGAACAAATTGGCACGCGACTTACAGCTCGCTTGGGCTACTCAACTGCTCCAGCCGGCCGCGTTGCTTTCATCAAGACGGCATAGAGCAAGCCTCCCGATACTAATCCGGCGAGTGCATCGATGGCATAATGGGCACGAATGTAGACTGTGGCAAAAAACATGAGGACGAAAAACGGGACCAGGAGCCAGACCAACTTCATTTGCCGAGTGTGCCAAGCCAACAACATCAAGACGGTGCTGATGCCGACATGCGAGCTGGGAAATGCGGCGGTGGGGCGCTCGCCGGCCTCGTGGGCATTTTCCACCATCTTATAGAAAAATCCATCGTGCCACCCAGGGCTGACCATGCGCTCTTGTGTGTGATTGAAATAATCGTGGATGTTTGGGAAAATGCCTTTCGCGATGGTGTCAAGCCCTACTGCCTGGTAATAGTATTGCGGACCTGTCACCGGCAAAAAGACGAAAACGACATAATAAATGAAAAAAGAGGCCATGATGACCAGTGACGCACGCTCGAATTCATTGTAGCGAAAGATGAAATAGAACATAGCCACCAATGCTATCATCGGGAAATAGGAGGCATAGCCCAGGTCCATCAATTCACTAAACACAGGATGCGTCCACGACTCACAAAAGACCAATGAAGGTTGACAGCCAAAAAGCTGCTGCTCCCATTGGGCAAACAGGTGGTCAAGGTTAGGTAAAAAACGGTTGAGCTCATAAGTGTCGGGATACCAAACCGACAGCAGCGACAGTTGCACAACTACACGCGCCAACAAGGTCAAGCGGCACGGATATGCCCGATAAACTGCCCAGGCGGCTGCCGTCATGCCCACGACGCGCACACGCAGCCACAGCATGGCATCGGGATTTGCCAATTGCGTGTAAGTAAGGCACATGAAAATCAAGGTGAACGACAAATAGCCCATAACCACCCATTCCAAGGCCATCAGGCCTTTACGGGGGCTTTGTTCACGGGAAAAAAGGAGTTGAAGTTTCTTCATCTTTCTTTATTTCAATGAGTTTGACGCGTTTTTTCGCTTTTCAAATGCCTATAGCCACCCATTTGCCTTGTACCAGGCCACGGTTTTCCTTACGCCCTGCTCCAAGTTGACCTGAGGTTGATAGCCCAGCTCGTCGATGGCAGGCTGGATGTTGCAACGCCAATTCCGCTGTTTAAGGATATGGTATTTGTCGTTGTTCAATGCCGAGACCTGCCCGGTCAGCCGCCCGACATACTCGCCCAAAAATGTCACGACGCGCAATAGCACCACGGGTGCCTTGATGCGCAGCAGCCAAGGCCGCCCCATCTCCAGATGGAGCAGGCTGCTGAAGTCCGTCGAGCGATAGACGCTGCCATCACTCAAGAAATATTTTCCGCCATTCTTGCCTTGTTCAAGTGCCAGGAACGATGCCCGCACCACGTCGTCGACATACACAAAAGTGATGTCCTGCGGCTTGTAGCCCACCGAGAAGTCGACATGCTGCCTGATGCTTTTTGCCATGAGGAAATAGTCTTTCTCACGCGGCCCATAAACGCCAGTGGGGCGCAAAATGACGAAATTGATCTGGTCTGCCACCGTATCCAGGAATTTTTCCGCCTCCAACTTGCTTTTTCCATACGCCGTATTGGGCATTGGGTTGTCCGTCGGCTCAATAGCCGTGTATGGCTGCTGCTCGCGAATAGGCCCAAAGACACTGAGGGAGCTAAGGTAGACGAAGCGTTTCAACGGCATCTTCATCGCGACCAATGCCTTTACCAGGCTGATGGTACCCTCGGTATTGACCTTGTAGAAGTCGCTTTGATGCAAACATTTGGTCACGCCGGCCGCATGGATGACATAGTCGAAGGAACATTCCCTCAACTGTTGCTGCAAGCGCTCCGGCTCCGAGAAGTCGAGCTCTATAAGATGAATACGCTCATCCTGCAAATATGCCAAACTGCTTGAGCGGCGCACTGCCACCCACGTCTCGTATCCTCTGCGCAACGCTTCTTCGACCATGAAGCTGCCGATGAACCCCGAAGCGCCTGTAATCAATATCTTTTTCATCTGTTGAACTTAGCTTTTTACAAATTTGCTTGCAAAGATACAGATTTTTTCGTTACTTTGTAGCAAAATCATAATAACATCGACTATGGCGAAAGGAAAAAAAGGCGGCAAACGAATGACAAAGCCACAATTGGAAGACAAGCTCATGTCATTTTTCAAAGCACAACCCAACCAGGCCTTCAGTTACAAAGAAATTTTCCGCAACCTGCACTTGGACACGCACCCGCTGAAAATGCTTGCCATCAACATCATGGAAGAGATGGCATGGGACGATTTTTTGAGCAAGGTGGCGGACAACGCCTACAGGCTCAACACCAAGGGCCAGACACAAGAGGGGATTTTCATCCGTAAGTCCAACGGCAAGAACTCGTTTCACCCCGACGACGGCGGCAAACCCATCTTCGTCAGCGAGCGCAACTCCATGTTTGCCCTCAACGGCGACCGCGTCCGCGTGTCGGTGATGGCACGCCGGCGCAACCACATCAAAGAGGCGATGGTCACTGAGATTATTGCGCATGCCAAGGACACTTTTGTCGGACGAATCGCCATGAAAGAAGAACTGGCCTTTTGCGTTACCGAAGGTAATATTTTCGCCCACGACATCATCATACCCAAGCGCATGCTCAAAGGAGCAAAAACCAACGAGAAAGTGGTGGTCAAAGTAGTGGAATGGCCTTCAAAAGAGTCGAAGAACATGATTGGAGAAGTCATTGACGTATTGGGGCCAACAGGGGAGAACAACACCGAGATGCATGCCATCCTCGCCCAATACAACCTGCCCTACCGCTATCCCAAAGAGGTGGAAGAGGCGGCTGAAAAAATCGATGCGGCCATCACGCCCGAAGATCTTGCACAGCGCGAAGACTTCCGCCAGACCTGCACATTCACCATCGACCCCAAGGATGCCAAAGACTTTGACGATGCACTTTCCATCAAGAAATTAGAGTCGGGACTCTGGGAAATCGGCGTGCACATCGCCGATGTCAGCCATTACGTCAAAGAAAACGACATCATCGACAAAGAAGCACGCCGGCGAGCCACCAGCGTCTATTTGGTCGACCGCACCATCCCCATGTTGCCCGAGCGGCTCTGCAATTTCATCTGCTCACTGCGCCCGGACGAAGAAAAGCTCGCCTACAGCGTCATCTTCGACATGGACGATGATGCCAACATCAAAAAATGGCGGCTTGCACACACCGTCATCAAGAGCAATCGAAGATTTGCCTACGAGGAAGTGCAAGAAATATTGGAGCGCAACGGCGTGAAAGACGGCACCGGCGAGCCGGCACCGGCAGCCCCCAAGGAGGGCTATCAAGGCGAATTGGCCGATGAAATCATCATGCTCGACAGACTTGCAAAGAAATTGCGGGCAATGAGGTTCAACAACGGCGCCGTGAAGTTCGATTCCGAAGAGCTGCACTTCGACATCGAAGAAAAAACGGGCAAGCCCACGCGATGCTACTTCAAGATTTCACACGATGCCAACAAACTCATCGAAGAGTTCATGCTACTGGCCAACAAAACCGTTGCCGAAAGCATCGGAAAGGTGAAAAAAGGTACAAAAGCCAAGACACTGCCCTACCGCATTCACGACGTACCAGACCCTCAAAAACTGGAGGATTTGGGAGCCTTTATACGGAAATTCGGCTACAAGCTCAAGACGGCAGGCTCAAAAGGCGAAATTACAAGAAGCCTCAACCGGCTGATGGACGATTGCCAGGGCAGAAACGAGCAGAAACTCATCCAAACCGTGGCGCTGCGGGCAATGATGAAGGCAAAATACAGCGTCCACAACATCGGGCACTACGGGCTCGCTTTCCCCTATTACACCCACTTCACTTCGCCCATCCGACGTTACCCCGACACCATGGTTCATCGCCTGCTCACCCACTACCAACAAGGCGGGAAAAGCGGAAACGCAGACTATTACGAAGAGCAATGCGAGCACTCCAGCACCATGGAGCAAATCGCGGCCAACGCGGAGCGCGACTCCATCAAGTACAAAATGGTGGAGTTCATGGCAGACAAAATCGGGCTAGAGTTCGATGCACACATCAGCGGCATACAGTCCTACGGCATATACTGCGAAATCGATGAAAACCACTGCGAAGGCATGGTGCCCATCCGCGAGCTTGACGACGACTACTACGACTTCGACGAAAAGAACTACTGTCTCATCGGCCGCCGACATCACTACAAATATCAGTTGGGCGACAGCATCAAAATTCGGGTTGAGCGGGCAAACATGGAAAAACGACAGCTAGATTTCAGCTTGGCATAACCCAAGAGACACTGGCTCTATGCGGGTTGAGGAAATTTCCCCGTTCCCCAACCCGTATCCGTATAAATCGTGTCAACAATATGTTTACATCCCGTTTCCTCCATCCCTTGCCTTCCTTCAACTTCAAGTAATGGCATAACGCGATATAGGCATACATCGG
>ONQK01000092.1 GCA_900319895.1 uncultured Prevotella sp.
AAAAAAGTGGGTCCTAAGAATTCTTAGGACCCACTTTTTGGAGCGTTTTATACTTTGATTTCAACTTCTACTCCGCTTGGAAGCTCTAGCTTCATCAATGCATCGACGGTTTTTGCAGACGTGCTGTAAATGTCGATGAGGCGTTTGAAGTTGCTCAGCTGGAACTGCTCGCGCGACTTCTTGTTGACGAAAGTACTGCGGTTCACAGTGTAGATGCGCTTGTGAGTTGGCAATGGAATCGGGCCGCTCACGATGGCTCCTGTTGCTTTTACCGCTTTCACGATTTTCTCAGCCGACTTGTCCACTAACTTGTGGTCGTAGCTTTTCAGTTTAATTCTAATTTTTTGACTCATAATCGTTTTTTTTGTTTGTTTATTGAAATGAGGACAGTATGCTGCTTAAGAGTCATTCGCTAAGCAGCAAAACTGTCCGTTTGTTTCCTATACGAGATCCACGCGTCCCTTGATTTCCTCAAGTACGGTTTTGGCAATGGCACTTGAAACGGGGGCGTGGTGGTCATATTCCATCGAGCTGGTCGCACGTCCGGAGGTGATGGTACGCAGTGCTGTCACATAGCCGAACATTTCGGACAGGGGCACCTTAGCCTTCACCACACGAGCACCGGAACGAGCCTCTTCCATGCCCTCGACCTGGCCGCGACGCTTGTTCAAGTCGCCAATCACGTCACCCATGTTTTCTTCTGGAGTAACGACTTCTACTCGCATAATCGGTTCCATCAACACGGGGGAAGCCTTCACGCAGGCGTTCTTGTATGCGTTGATTGCAGCCAATTCAAATGAGAGCTGGTCTGAGTCAACGGGGTGGAACGAACCGTCGAGAAGGGTTACCTTGAGCGAGTCCATCGGATATCCGCCAAGGATACCGTTTTTCATGGCAGACTCAAAGCCTTTTTGTACGGACGGGATGAATTCTTTAGGGATATTGCCTCCTTTGACTTCATTGATGAACTGCAACGGCCCTTCTTTGTAGTCTGCGTCCTGAGGGCCGACGTTCACGATGATGTCGGCGAACTTACCGCGACCACCTGACTGTTTCTTGTATACCTCACGGAGGTTGACTTCTGCCGAGATGGCCTCTTTGTAGTTCACCTGCGGCTTGCCTTGGTTACACTCCACCTTGAATTCGCGCTTCAGACGGTCGATGATGATGTCGAGGTGCAACTCGCCCATACCCGAAATGATGGTCTGGCCGCTCTGCTCGTCGGTGCGGACGGTGAATGTCGGGTCTTCCTCGGCCAATTTTGCCAATCCGTTGTCCAATTTGGCGATGTCGGCCTGGCTTTTCGGCTCCACGGCGATGGAAATCACCGTGTCGGGGAAGGTCATTGACTCCAGCACGATAGGATGTCCTTCGTCACAAAGGGTGTCACCCGTGCGGATGTCCTTGAAGCCCACGCCTGCGCCAATGTCGCCAGCGTCGATGGACTCCATCGGGATTTCCTTGTTAGAGTTCATCTGGAACAGGCGGCTGATGCGTTCTTTCTTGCCAGAACGTGGATTGTAGACGTAGCTTCCCGCAGTCACCTTACCTGAATAGACACGGAAGAATACCAGACGTCCCATGAACGGGTCGGTCGCAATCTTGAACGCCAACGCTGAAGTTGGTGCAGACTCGTCCGGCTTCCGGCTCTCCTCTTCGTCCGTATCAGGATTCATGCCAATGACCGCCTCCGTGTCAATAGGAGAAGGCAAGAATGCACAAGTATAGTCCAAAAGCGGCTGTACACCCTTATTCTTGTATGAAGAGCCACAAACCATCGGCGTGATGTCCATCGAGATGGTTCCCTTGCGGATGGCTGCGATGATTTCCTCTTCGCCCACCTCTTGTCCTTCAAGGTATTTCTCCATGATGGCATCGTCGAAGTTTGCAGCGGTCTCAATCAATTTGTCACGCCATTCATTAGCCTCGTCGACAAGGTCTGCTGGAATTTCCTCAATGCTGTATTCCGCACCCATTGTCTCATCATGCCAAAGGATGGCCTTCATCTTGATGAGGTCGATTACACCCTTGAAATGCTCCTCTGCACCGATTGGGATCTGTACCGGACAAGGGTTTGCGCCCAAAATGTCCTTCATCTGCTGCACGGTCTCATAAAAGTCAGCGCCAGAACGGTCCATCTTGTTTACATATCCGATACGAGGTACGTTGTACTTGTCTGCCTGACGCCATACGGTCTCTGACTGAGGCTGTACGCCATCGGCAGCCGAGTAAGTCGCGACAGCACCGTCCAACACGCGCAGCGAGCGTTCTACTTCTGCCGTAAAGTCAACGTGCCCCGGAGTGTCGATCAAGTTAATCTTATACTGCTTGCCGTTATAGTTCCAATTACAAGTCGTAGCCGCAGAGGTAATGGTAATACCACGCTCCTGCTCCTGCGCCATCCAGTCCATCGTCGCCGCACCGTCATGCACTTCACCAATCTTATGAGTTTTTCCCGTGTAAAAAAGGATGCGCTCAGATGTAGTCGTCTTTCCCGCGTCAATATGGGCCATAATGCCGATATTGCGCGTCAAATTTAAATCACGATTTGCCATTTCTTTATTTCCTTACCTTAAATGTTACGTTGGTTAGAATCTGAAATGAGCGAAAGCACGGTTTGCCTCTGCCATGCGGTGCATGTCTTCCTTGCGCTTGAATGCCCCACCCTGGTTGTTGTATGCATCCATGATCTCAGCAGAAAGCTTCTCCGCCATCGACTTGCCGCCACGTTTGCGGGCAAAGCCAATCATGTTCTTCATTGACACACTCTCCTTGCGGTCAGGACGGATTTCCGTGGGCACT
Organism: uncultured Prevotella sp.; assembly: GCA_900319895.1. GTDB lineage: Bacteria > Bacteroidota > Bacteroidia > Bacteroidales > Bacteroidaceae > Prevotella. The sequence goes on from ONQK01000092.1 coordinate 2,803, forward strand.
TGGAAGGTTGCACCACCGATGCGGCGGCTCTTCACCTCAACTTGCGGAGTAATGTTGTCAAGCGCTTGCTTCCAAATCTCCAAAGCTGACTTTCCTTCGCTTTCCATTTTCTTGCTTACGATGTCAAGGGCATTGTAGAAAATCTCGTACGAAAGACTTTTCTTGCCATCATACATCAAGTGATTCACAAACTTTGACACCTTTGTGTCGTTGAACTTCGGATCCGGCAGGATCACTCGTTTCTTTGGTTTTGCTTTTCTCATTTTTATAAAATTCTTTGTGTCTGCATGGGGCTGTTTACTTGTCCTTCAATTGTCCGCGCCCGGAAATTTACTCAACCTGTCTACAATTCTCCAGCAAAACGATTTCTTAATTGTATTTTCACCTAAAAGAAGCTCATCGCCCCAGCCATCCAACCTCTCTGGATCTCTGTTCCGAAGTTATGTGTCCGCCACATGCTTACCAACAAATGCAACCAGAACGAATGCTTACACTTAGGTCTTCTTCTTGTTATTTCTTCGCCTTAGGACGTTTTGCACCGTACTTTGAACGGCGCTGAGTACGACCCTCAACACCCGCAGTATCCAATGTTCCACGAACAATGTGATAGCGAACGCCAGGAAGGTCTTTCACACGACCGCCACGAACCAGCACGATGCTGTGCTCCTGAAGGTTGTGACCCTCTCCCGGGATGTAAGAGTTCACCTCTTTCTGATTTGTCAAACGAACACGGGCAACTTTACGCATTGCCGAATTAGGCTTCTTAGGGGTGGTTGTGTAAACACGAACACATACACCACGGCGCTGAGGACATGAATCCAAAGCCGGTGATTTACTCTTGTCTTCTGCCACCTTTCTGCCTTTTCTAACTAATTGTGAAATTGTTGGCATAATAATTTGTTTTTAATTTATATTTGTATATTATATTTGTCAATAAAATAGGTACGGACACAATTATCCGATTTGGGGTGCAAAAGTACATTTTTTTATCAAAACTACCTAGAAAAAAAGAGAACAAATATCAAAACA
>ONQK01000024.1 GCA_900319895.1 uncultured Prevotella sp.
TATAAATATGTGGAAAAAATTCATGATTTTGACTGGCAGATTACTGATGCTCAAAAAAAGATTTGGGACTACACTTGTCAGAAAGCCGTCTGCACGTTCAGGGGTCGCACCTACGAGGCTTGGTTTACCAGCGAGATCCCAGTCCAGAACGGTCCATGGAAGTTTCATGGTCTTCCGGGCTTGATAATGGAGGTCTATGATACCCAGAAGCACTATGTCTTCGAGTTTGTCGGCATTAAAAAAAGCGATGCGAACATCACTCTTTTGCCTTATCAATATACTCTGACCAGCAGAGATACATACATGAAAGCCTATAAAAAGTATATCAAAGATCCGCTGGCAGCCCTTGAAACATTACGGGAGAAAATGGGGATAAAAGTGGTAAGGAAATCAAATGGACTAGACAAGAAGCTCAAAGCAAAGACCATTCATTATGACTTGATGGAGCTCAACTGACTTGTTCTGACATGATGAAAAAATTTTTTGTGGCTTGTCTGCTTGTCTGCTGTAACGTCTTTCGGCTGTCGGCACAAGTTCAGGTTCTTTCTGGTATGGTGCAAGACGATGCCACACTTGAACCTGTTGTGGGAGCAACGATTTCGGTGAAAAAATCTACCGACGGTATCATCGTTGCCTATACGACGACCGATAAAAATGGGAAGTTTCTGTTGAAATATCCTGCTCAGAATGCCTCTGCATGCGTCTTGCAAGCCACTTGCCTGGGCTATGAAGAGCAGACGTTCAATCTGTCTGACCAGTATGATTTTCACATTAGGCTGAAAGAGAAGTCGTTCGTATTGAAGGAGGTGACGGTCAAGAGCCAGAAAATCATGCAGAAGAACGACACGACCAGCTATTTTGTCTCAAATTTTGCCACATCAAGCGACCGCACCATCGGCGATGTCATTGCCAACATGCCAGGACTTGATGTTGCCGAGAATGGCAAAATCTCTTTCAATGGCAGTCCCATCACCAATTTCTATATCGAAGGGTTGGATGTGCTAAATGGCAAATATAATATTGCTACCAATAATATTGCCTACGATAATATCGCGCGGGTTGAGGTCATTGAAAACCATCAGCCCATCAAAATGCTGCAAGGCAGCGAAAAAGGGGCGGGTACGGCGCTGAACCTGAAGCTCAAGGATGCTGCCAAGTCTAAGTGGACTGGGAATGTGACCGCAAAAACGGGCCTGTCGGCTGAAAACATGTTGTGGCAGGCGGAGTTGTTTGCCAGCAAGTTCGCTGCATCACGACAAAATATTAGCACTTTCAAGACCAACAATAGAGGGAAAAATATTGTAAATGAGAATAAGACACTCACCATTGAAGACTTATTGTACCGCGTTTCCGGCAGTGACATTGAAGGACACCTGAAAGACGCTCCGTCCACTTCAATGCAGATTGGTGAAAACAGGACGTCGTTGAATCAAAGTTTCATCGCCAATAGCAGCACGATATGGAAGACCTCGGAAAATAGCGTCGTGAAATCGCAAGTGGTGTATTCCAACGATAAAAACAAATACCATCAGCAGATGGCAACGACCTATTTCTTGATTGACAGTGTGCTGACGCTTGCCACTAATGAGCAGAGTGTCGTGAAGGACCACAACCTACAAGCCACGATTGATGCCACGATTGATGAACGTACCTACCATCTGTCCAACAAACTAGGATACACCTCCAATTGGAAGACCTATGACTCTGACATCAGTGGCAATTTTGACCTTTTGAGCAAGGCAAAGATCCAAAGGCATCAAATAGAAAACCGGTTCAAATTTTTCAAAAAGTTGAAAAAAAATATTTTTCAGATTGTCTCCCTGAATAAATTCACGTCTATTCCCGAAAAGGTCCACGTCTTTGCGGATGATTCACCTCGACAGACCATCAACAAGAACAACTTTTTCTCGAATACGAATTTTAGGTTTTCCCATAACCTCAAAAAATGGTCAGTGGTTGTGGATGCCGACATTTTCGGGAACATCTATGCCTTTAGAAGTGGGTATGAAAGGGATACGGTAACTTTTGATAACGACATGTACATCAATTATTTAGGCGGTAGCTTGCAGCCGGAACTGACTTATCAGCATCATGTCTTGAAAATTGACTTGAAGCTGCCTGTATCGTTTTATCATTTTGGCGGCTATCGCTCGGCGGACAAGATTTATGCCAAGCCGGCAGTTTATTTGAACTGGAAAGTGTTCCCTAGATGGACGCTCGTGCTCAACGGCTCGATGGGCACCTCATATCAGGGAAATAGTCTTTATTACATCCATCCCGTCATGACCGACTACCAGACGATGCGCTCTGGATTCATTGATTTTAACGGGAAAAAATCCATCAGCCTCGGCGGGCGGATTGCTTATGCCAATGTCATCAATATGTTTTTTGCCAATTTGAACCTTGTCTTCTTAAAGGGATTTTCCAATAATGCGCTTACCAAGCAAGTAAGGAAGGATATGACGGTTTATGCCTATGAACCGGGGAACGACAGCTCTGAACTATGGACTGTCAACGGAACAGTCAGCAAGGGAATTGATGTGATAAACGGTAATGTCGAACTCAAGGGAACGTTTCAGCAACAGGCCATGTCTATCAAACAAAATGGCGCTCCCGTCTTGTTTGATTTCAGCAATTACAGCCTCCACTTGGCACTCAAGACAAAGCCGATGGACTACTTGCAATTCAGCTACAATGTTGAATACAGAAAAAATCTTTTGAAATCAGAGTTTCAAAAATCCTCAACCACATATTTCAAGCAAAACGGGACATTGACGTTTCTTCCCACAGAACGCCTTTTCTTTACACTTTCTGCCGATCATTATTGTACGTTTTTTAGCGCTGGTCAAAGGAAAAATATGCTTTTTACGGATATTGAGGGCGTGTTTCAATACAAAAAAATCGATTTTTTCGTCGAATTATCCAATATTTTTAATGCCAAGACCTATTCTTACACAACTTATAGCGATATGAGCAGCCGCAATTTGTCTAATAAAATCAGGGGACGGGAGCTGCTTGTCGGTCTAAATTGGTTTTTTTGACAGCAACTTTTTGGAAAAAATGGCAGGTCCGTCCAGTTTTAGGAGCGTTGACCTGCCATAAAAGAATGATAAGGGATTGTAATGAGCATTTAGGCATGCCTCTTAATGCCCATGCCAGTTTCTCTTATGCTCACGCCTCGTTTGCCGTGAAGCTTTTGAGGTCTTCAGGCGTGAAGTGGCGTATGTAAACAGTCTTTCCGAGTACGTTTTCTTCTGCCATGCGAACATAGACATGAGCTGATTTGGCGAAAAGTTCTGGTGCGCGAGAGGCATCGTCGAGGATGAGAAGCGACATCATGATCTCGGCAGTCATGTCATAAAGACGACGTGCGAGGAAGTCCTGAGCATCTTGGTTGTTGAGTTCCTTGACATAATTGAGGGCCTCTTCGTAGTTTTTCACCATTCCCTCCACGCGTACTTTCAACGGTTTCATCTCATCGCTCACTTCTTTCTCGAGCATCTCTTTCATGAGGTTGAGGTATGTACCGTTGGTGATGTAGCGGATGGCTGCCACCACTTGCAACTGTGTTGTTCCTTCATAGATAGAGAAGATACGTGCA
>ONQK01000018.1 GCA_900319895.1 uncultured Prevotella sp.
GCCGACGCGAATTGCTCCGCTTTTTGAGTGTCCCCATCATGTCATTTCAAGAAATTCAAAGTCAAGCCCCGTATGTCATGGGCACAGGCGACGTCAACGCCAATATTTATTCCGACAAAATACTGGAGTCGCCACAAAAAAATGCAGGCAAACAAGCACTTACTATACCATGAGAGCCGAAAACCTCTTCCGTGAGACTTGTGGACGAGGGGGATTGAGGTCAAACACCCCTCTCCTACAGCATCTCCAACACCACTTGCATGATTTGTTTGCCAAGCTCGTCTGCCTCCCTAACCGTAGCGGCTTCACTGTATACACGGATGATCGGCTCGGTATTTGACTTGCGCAAATGCACCCACTTGTTGGCAAAATCAATTTTTACGCCGTCCACGTCATTGACTTGTTCCTTCGCATACATTTTTTTCACACTCTCCAATATACCGTCGACATCGGTCTCCGGCGTCAGGTCTATGCGATTCTTGGCAATAAAATAGTTGGGCAACGTACTTCTAAGTTGACTAACTTTGCATTTTTTATGCGCCAATGATGAGAGAAACAAGGCAATGCCCACAAGTGCGTCGCGCCCGTAATGGCTCTCAGGGTAAATGACACCTCCGTTGCCTTCGCCGCCGATGACGGCATGACACTCCTTCATCTTGGTGGTCACATTCACCTCGCCTACTGCCGCCGCGGCATACTTGCTGCCATGCTTTTCAGTGACATCGCGCAAGGCACGCGTCGAGCTAAGGTTCGAAACGGTATTGCCAGGCGTGTGTGCCAAAACATAGTCGGCTACACTGACCAAGGTGTATTCCTCACCGAACATCCTTCCGTCTTCACAAATAAACGCCAAACGGTCAACGTCAGGGTCGACGACAATGCCCAGATGGTATTTTCCGCCCTTCATCTCAGCCATAATTTCAGTCAGATTCTGCTCCAATGGCTCAGGATTATGGGAGAAATCGCCCGTCGGCGCACCGTTCAGCAACTTGTATTCAACGCCTAAGGCATCAAAGAGTTGCGGTAGAATGATGCCTCCAACACTGTTAATGGCATCGATGCAGACGCGAAATTTTGCAGCACGAATGGCAGCCGTGTCCACTAGTTTCAACGAAAGTACGCTGTCAATATGCTTTTTATTGAAGGAGCCGTCAAAGCTATAATGCCCGATGTGGTCGACATCTGCGTATTCAAAATCTTCGCGCTCTGCGATGTCCAGCACCTTCTTTCCTGCCTCATCCGTCAAAAACTCGCCTTCATTATTCAGTAATTTCAGGGCATTCCAATGCCGTGGGTTATGTGATGCGGTGATGATGATGCCACCGTCTGCCCCGCTCATGGACACGGCGAGTTCTGTGGTTGGAGTTGTTGCCAAGCCCAGGTCGATAACGTCATAGCCCATGCCTACTAACGTCCCGCACACGAGGTTGCGCACCATGTCGCCGGAAATGCGGGCGTCGCGACCTACGACGATTTTGTTGGACGCTTTTTCGACTGTCTGGCGAATGTAAGTAGCATAAGCCGAGGTAAATTTAACAATGTCCAACGGGTTCAAGGTGTCTCCGGAACGACCTCCGATTGTTCCACGGATGCCAGAAATTGATTTTATCAGTGTCATAAACTTAAATTTTGTTCATTATTATCCATGGGCCAAGGCGCCCAAGATGTGCGTTTAGCGTCCTCGCTGATAAGTGATTTCGTAAAAGCACGGATATACTGCTTGTTTTGCGATTTTATTGCCCTCGGAATGGGGTACAATCAGCTTAACTCGCGCGAGGCCTTCCTCCTGGTTTGCCGGCCTGCCCAACTTGATGTAGGGCAGCGCCACAAGCCATCCTGACGGCACGGATGCGTCATTGTATGTGTTTTTCATCAAACCGCTGACAAACGATGCCGAATAGGTTCCGCCTGTATACGAGACGTTCATCCTGTCGGGCAAAGACGCATAATACATCACATTGTTGGTCAATACAATGGAGTCCGCCATCAAATTGGTTTCCCTAAACCGGCAAATGACCTCCGCCGTCTCGCCGCTTTGCAGCTTTTCGCCGCATCCCTCATCGATGATCTGCATGTAAACACCTGAGTTCGTAAACAGCACATACTGGTTTTTCGCAACATCGGTAGTATAATTTTGTTGTGCAAATTCTGCCTCTGTAATCGTTGTTATCGAAGATTTTGCGATAAACTGGCGTATAGCTTCCCGTTCTTTCTCTTTTTGCTCCGCATAAGACTCGGTCTTGTCGCATGCCGTCAGACTTGAAAGCATCAGAACGCCCAGAAACAAATAAACTACTTTTTTCATTGTCAATGTCTTTAAATATTTTCGCCTGCAAATTTAACAAAAACCATGGAGAAAACCATCCTTTAAAGATGTTTTTTTCGTCCCCACCCCTCTTTTACTCCTCTAACTTGCCTCGCCAAGCCTCCAGGGCCCGGGAAACGACTTCTTCCGCCTCGGCAACCGAGCAATACAAGCGGCCGCCGCTGGCGTTACGATGTCCGCCGCCGTTGAAGAACTGCTCTGCCATCTCGTTGCAAGGGAAGTCGTCAACGGAGCGTAAGCTGATCCAAATCAAATTGTCTTTGAGCGTGTCTTCGCGAAGCGAGATGGACAACTTCATCCCCTTGATTTGCAAAGGCATGTTGACCAGGCCTTCCGAGTCGCCTTTAATGTAATGGAAACGCCTCATCTCCGCGCGCGTCAGCACGAAATAACTGGCATTCAGGTCCGGGAAGACCTTTAATTTCTCGCTCAGTACATAACCGGTCATCCGCAAGCGATGCTCACTAAACGTATTGTAGACGTTATGGTAAATCTTGTCCTTGTTGATACGCTTTGTCAATAGCTGGGCTACAATAAAATAAATTTCCGGATAAGAGGAGCTGTGCATGAAGGAATTTGTGTCCGTCATGATGCCACAATACAGTGGAACGGCGATTTTTTTGTTCATTTTCTCAAAATCGCCTAGCTGCCAAATAATGCGGAACACAATTTCGGAGGCAGAGCTCAATGCTGGATGTGAGACACTCAAAACCGCAGGAATATCGGGCGAGAGATGATGGTCGAAAAGTACTTTTTTGGCTGCCGACGCATTGAACGCCTCTGCCAAGGCCTCTAGGCGAGAAGGTGTGTTGAAATCGAGGCAAAAAATAACGTCAGCCTGCTCCATCAAGGACTTTGCCAAGGTCGGCCGCCTGTCAAAACGCACCAGTTTCTCCGTATTGGGCAACCATTGCAAGAAATCGGGATATGCATCAGGAATAACCACCTCTGGCGACTTTCCGCACATTCTCAAATATTCAGCCCAAGCCAAAGAAGAGCCCAAGGCATCGCCGTCGGGTGACTTGTGAACGCAAATGACAATTTTGTCAGACTCGTCAATAATTTGGCGCAAAAGCTGTAATTCCTGCGATGTAAGAAGATTGATGTCCATAAAAATCAACTACTCAAAGAAATACAGAAAAAAGTGATTAGAAAAGACGTTGAGGATAAACGCCATCTTCCACCAACTGCTTGATGCGCTCAACGACTGCCGGACGGTCTTCCGCATAAGTCACACCGAACCATTTGCCTGTGGTGTCCAGCACTTCAACCTTTGCTTTAGAATTTGAAATTAACTCATTGACCATCAAAGGTATATAAAACTCAGACTTCAAGTTCGAGAGGTTCGCCTGGTCGGACAGGAACTCCCTGAAAAAATCCTCGCTATAATCAAAATAATCAGGCGTAAAACCCCATACGTTCATCGACACGGGCGCGTTTTCGTCAATCTTCACCCAATTCCCTTGCTCGTCCACATAAGCCACTTCGCCATCTATGCGCTGAATTTTCGTACGCTCAACGACTGTCACCAAATGACCATTGTCGTTTTTGGTGCACACGCCACGCGA